>DAOUYU010000055.1 GCA_030673995.1 Candidatus Aminicenantota bacterium | reverse complement strand
AAAAACTGAAGAGGAAGAAAGATGATGACGACGATATCGAACCATTTTCCTATTTTAATTTTACTGTCAGGAGAAGATATGATTTTTAAACGGAAATTTTTTGGGCCAAATTTCAGGACTGCGACCGTAAAAAAGAAGCCGCTGACCATTAAAGCTATACTCCATACATTATCTTGGTTTGTAAAAAATCCCATGCTGATAGCAGAGGGAAGGCCGCAGAGGAATGCGCACCCAGCTATCAATATGACAGCTTTTTTTCTTGTGAGTCCTGCATCCATTAAAATTCGTGTGTCTAGTTCTATCATGGAAATAAGGGAAGAAAAGGCAGCAAAAGAAAGCGCCAGGAAAAAGAGAGCAAGGAAAAAGGAGCCCCCGGGAATTGTTGAAAACAGTTTGGGAATCCAGATAAAAGTCAATCCCTGGTTATCTGCTTTCATTACCTCAAGCACTTTTTGGTTGGAAAGATCTTGCATTGAAAAGAAGGAAAAAACAGTAGGGATGACGGCCACAGCTGCCAGAAGTGAGGCAAGATTATTTCCAAAACCAAGTGTTGTGGATGTCAAAACTGGATTTTCCTTTTTATGAGAGTACACAGCATAAGTGAGTATAAGTCCCCATCCTGCACCGGTTGACCAGGCAGATTGGCTTAAGGCATTCAGCCAGAGTTTATAGTCAGCCAATCTGGCAAGATTGGGTGAAAAGAGAAAGTTCAGGCCTTCAACAGCAGACGGAAGGGTTAGGGCTCTGAGACAGGCAATAATAAGCAGAAAGAAAAGAGAGGGGATGAAGATCTTGTTGGCTCTTTCTATTCCTTTAACGACACCTGCATAGATGATAAATGCACCGATGAGTATGGCTGCGAAGTGAAAAAGGACAGGTTCCCATGAGGAGGTAAAGGAGAGCCAAAATTTCTGAGGATTTTTCTTGATTAAGCCTTGAAAGCAGGTAGCCAGGAAATATTTTAAGCACCAACCGGCAACAACTGCATAATAGAACATGATGGCAGTCGTGACAAAGGTGACAAAAGTTCCCATCCATGCATAATTTTTGCCCATTATCTTAGCGAAAGACCCGATAACACCCATCCGGGTCTTCTTCCCGATAGATATTTCTATCATAAGGAGAGGAATAGACCAGAGAAAAAGAAAAATAATCCAGGCAATGATGAATGCCCCTCCTCCTTGCGTGGCGACGATGCGGGGAAAGCGCCAAATGTTTCCTGTCCCTACAGCCATTCCCAGGCCGGCAAAAATAATTCCCCATCGGGAAGTGAACAGTTCTTTTCCTTTCATCATTGCTAGTTTATTGTTGTCCTTCATCAGAGTCAATGACCAAGAAAGGGTGGAAGCCATTTTTTTCAGGAACTTTTTTTGCTAAAGCAAGCAACTTTCCATCTCCGTCAAACATTCTGAAAATTTTTTCTTTTTCGCTCAAGTTGCTAGATAAGAATGGCTCTCCCGGAATCACTTTTAATATGTTTTCAGCGAAAACAATATTGCCATTCTTTGCCAAGGCAGAACCTCTATCTTGAAGGATAACCTTAGGAAATTCAGGTAAAAGAAATTCTAAGGGAATGAGAAATTTCTTAATCTTTCCTTCTTGAGCAAGTTGATTTATTTTTTCTATGGGAAAGCTTTCCTTAAGTTGGAAATTTCCGACTTGTGTTCTGAGAAGTTCATAAAGATGTGCTCCACATCCAATGATTTGACCTAGATCATGGGCGAGAGATCGAACATAGGTTCCAGATGAACATTTTATTTCACATTCTATGAATGGGGGATTGTAGTTTATCAACCGGAAATAATGGATGAATAACTGAGAAGGCCTTAATTCGAATTCTTTTCCTCCTCTGGCCAGCTTGTATAGAGGTTTGCCTTTATATTTTTTTGCTGAGTATGGGGGAGGAACCTGTTGTATCCTTCCCTCAAATTTTTTCATAGCATTAGCGAGGTTGTCTTTTTCGGGATATTTCTTACTTTCCGAAGAGCTTGGTTTCCCTGTGGAGTCATATGTATCGGTGGAGAAGCCTAATCTTATCCCGCCCTTGTAAACTTTATCTGTTTTGGAAAAATAGGGAAAAAGTTTTGTGGCTTTTCCCACAGCAATCAAGATCAAACCTGTAGCGAGTGGATCAAGAGTACCGTAGTGCCCTACTTTTTTTGTGTGCAGAATATTTCTTATTTTAATAACGACATCATGAGATGTAATATTTTGAGGTTTATGTACAAGAATAAGCCCATCCATGATTCATCCTGAATTATTCATAAAAACTGCCGACACTATATTCTATTTACAGTGATATGAGCTTTTTATGTTGTTTTTCTCATAACCAAGATTCAGACTTTCTTCCATGTTCTCAATTTCATTATAAGTCGGCATTTTTTCCCCTACGGGCGAGCCGATCTCACCGCATCGGCATCGTTGCAACCCATTCGCAGTAGTTCACTACAGCTTCATGGGTTGCGGCCTCACCGCTACAGCAATCTCGACTCGTGAATAATCCAGGCAATCTGAATTATTTATAAAAACTGCCGATACTATTGGCTAGGAGGGTTTGATAGATTTTTTTTCATCCGTTTTTTTGGATTTTTTCTGTCTGTTCAGGAGGAGCTCGACTTTTTCTGGAATTTCACTCAGCAGACTTTGATATGGACCAGTCACTGTAAAACCTGCGGCGTGAAAATGACCGCCCCCTCCAAAATGTTCAGCAACAGAAGCAGCATCGGCCGTTCCTTTCGACCTCAGGCTGACCCTGAAAGTATTTTTCTTTACTTCTTTAAAAAAGAGAACCATATCTACGCCTTTGATGGAACGAGCCAGTGTGGTGATATCTTCAGTGTCAATTTCTTTGAAGTTAAGTGAATCTAGGTGTTTTTTAAACATGATGATGTTGGCAATGTTCCTTTTTTTGTTCATCTGCAAGGTAGAAAGCACTTGGCCTAAAAGCTTGATTTTCTCTGGAGGATTATTGTTGAACAGAAGCTCGGCAACTTTGATAGAGCTTGCACCATGTTTGATCAATTTATGACAGATTTCGAAACTTTTTGCTGAAGTATTAGAAAACTGGAACGAACCTGTATCTGAAACAATTCCACAGTAGAGATGATTGGCGATCTGCGGAGTAAATTTAATCTTTAATTTTTTCCCCAGGGAATAAATCATTTCAGCTACTGCAGATGCTTCGGGATTGACCCAATTGATATCTGCATAATAATCATTAGAATAGTGATGGTCTATATTAATTTTAAAATAATCGTTTATGTTCTTCTGGCCTGATCGTGAGACATTGGCGCATTCGAGTAGAATGACTAAATCATAGCTTCGAGGTGAGATTTGCCCAATCTGGATTTTCTCAATATCTGAGAGGTGATTGAGTGGGAAAGGTGTATTATCCTTGTTTATGATTTCTACTTCTTTTCCCAAAAGTTTTCCCATGAAGGATAGGGCAAGGCTTGTGCATATGGAATCACCATCCGGCCTCAGATGAGAGGTAATGGCTATCCGCTGGCTCTCAAGTAATTTATTACTGATTAAGCTTGAAGGGTCATTTTTCATTTTTTTTTATATATTCGATGAGTTTATCAATTTTTGTTTCATAATCAGGACCAGGATCATAAGAAAAAAATAGCATGGGATTATACTTTAATTTGACTTTGGAGGCAATAGATTTTCTCAGGTATCCTGTTTTTCTGTGTAAGAGGTCTAGTATTTTTTCTTTTTCCTTACAACCGAAAGTACTCAGATAGACATGGGCTGTTTTCAGATCAGGAGTCATTTCTACCCTTGTCACGGTGATCAATCCAGATGTTGAATCTTGTATGCCTTCGATGAGAAGGTGACTGAGTTCCTCTTTTATTAAGCTGGCTACTTTTTTCTGTCTTAAAGTTGTATTCATTTAATCTGAATTATTTATAAAAACTGCCGATAATATTAATAACTATTCACGAAATTAGCATATTATCATGCTTTTTCAGTTGATCAAGTGGATCGCATTTTTTTTAGTTCCTTTTTCTTCTATCGGCATTTTTTACCCTGCGGGCGAGCCGATCTCACCGCATCGGCTTCGTTGCAGCCCATTCGCAGTAGTTCACTACAGCTTCATGGGCTGCGGCCTTGCCGCTACAGTAACCTCGGCTCGTAAATAATCCAGGCAATCTGAATTATTCATAAAAACTGCCGACACCTTCAATAGTATTCTATTTGATGATCAATAATTTGTCCGTCTATGTTTTCCTCCGCATCTGCTAAGATCTTGTTGAAGAGGCTTTCCATGATCCTTTTCTGGTTGTTAAGAGTCACCATGCCGATTTTTGTTCTTTGCCATTTTTCCTGAAAATCCAGCTCTGCAAAAGCCACATTGTATTTTTTCTTCAAACGATTTTTTAGGCTATATAGCCTTTTTCTCTTGTCCTTTAAGGAGTGAGAATAGGGGAGGTAGATCTCTAAAGATAAAAATCCGATAATCATCGAAGAAACAATAAGCCTGGTGTCCACTACGGACTTACTTTTTCGATTAAGTAAGCCTCTATTAGGTCACCCTCCTGGATATCCTTAAATTTTTCAAGGCGAATACCACATTCATACCCTTTGATGGCTTCATTAACATTGTCTTTAAGATGTTTTAGCGAGGCAAGTCTGCCTTTATGGATGACCTCTTCGTTTCTAATGACCTTAATTTCTGAATTTCGAGTTATTTTTCCATCGGTAACATAACAGCCGGCAATGACTCCCACCTTCGAAACCTGGAAAATTCTTCTTATTTCAACCTTTCCTAGATATGTTTCTTTTATCGTGGGTTCTAACAAGCCGGATATGGCTTTTTTTATATCATCAGTTAATTCATAAATAACATTGTATGTTCTGATTTCTACATTTTCCTCTTTGGCCAAGTCCAGAATTTTTTGGTGTGGTTTAATATTGTAGCCGATGATGACTGCATTTGATGCAGAGGCGAGAAGAACATCTGATTCAGAAATATTCCCAGTAGCCGAATGGACTATTTTTATTTTGACTTTTTCACTGCCTAAGTTGGGTAGGATATCTACAAGAACCTCGATTGAACCATGGACATCGGCCTTTATGATGAGGGGAAGTTCTTTGGCTTCTCCTTCCTCGATTTTTTTGAAAAGTTCATCCAGGGTGACGTGCTCAGGCCTTAGAGGCTCTTCTTTTTTAATCTGAGAAAGCCGGTATTCAACGATTCTCTTGGCCATATCCAAATTTGACATAACCTGAAAATAATCTCCAGCTCTAGGGACCGCAGAGAAACCAAGGATTTCTACAGGCATAGAGGATTCTGCCTTTTTCAATATTTTTCCTTTTTCATCGAAGAGAGCCCTGGCCTTTCCGTAGCAGATTCCGGATAAAAAGGCTTCTCCCTGGCTGAGTGTTCCGAGTTGAATGATGACAGTGGCTACAGCACCCTTCTTTGCATCCAAACGAGCTTCCAGCACAACTCCCTGGGCTTTTATTTTTGGATTTGACTTGATTTCAATGACATCGCTTAAAAGAAGTATCATCTCAAGGAGCTCATCAAGGTTTGTTTTTTCCTTTGCTGAAACTTCCACGCTGATAACATCTCCTCCCCAATCTTCTACAGTGATCCCTTCTTTTGACAACTGCTGTTTGACTTTATCGGTATCAACTTCTTTCCTGTCGATTTTGTTTATCGCAACGATTATGGGAACGTTTGCATCTTTAGCATGGCTGATTGCTTCTCTTGTTTGCGGCATTACGCCGTCATCTGCAGCCACAACCAGAACGACAATATCAGTTAATTTTGCTCCCCTCGCTCTCAAGCGGGTGAAGGCTTCATGTCCGGGAGTATCAATAAAAGTAATCGGACGATTATTATGAATGACTCGATAGGCTCCGATGTGCTGGGTGATTCCTCCGGATTCTTTACCGACTAAATTGGATTGTCTGATAGCATCCAGGAGAGTGGTTTTTCCATGATCGACATGACCCATTATTGTGACTATGGGAGGCCTAATAATCATATCTTCTGGATGGCTTTTTGCATGGGTTTGCAATTCTTTCTCTACGGAGACCAATTCTATCTTAAGGCTAAATTCTTCAGAAACCGCTTTTGCCATGGATTCGTTGATGATGTCGTTTACACTTAAGCTGAATCCCTTTATGAGGAGCTTTTCGATGATGTCTTTAGCCTTGATGCCTGCTTTTTCAGAGAGGTCTTTTAATGTCAGCCCCTCTCTCAATATGATTTTTTTTGGAGAAGGTTCTTCGGTTTTAGTTTTCGATTTGATTGTTTTTTTCTTTTTTTCACTTTCCATGATTTTTGTTTCTCTAAATTCAGTTCATATGGCTTTATTCTTGCTTGATCTCTATTCTCCAGCCCACAAGTTTGGAAGCAAGCTTGACATTGATTCCCTTTTTTCCAATGGCAAGGGAGAGCTGGTCCTTTGGAACAATAGCCTGCATGATTTTTTCTTTTTTATTGAGGATAAAGACTTTTCCGATTTTTGCCGGATTAAGGGCCAACTTGGTATACATGATAGCGTTATCAGACCATTCTATGATATCGATTTTTTCGCCCTGCAGTTCTTTGCTGATGGCCATAATTCTATTTCCTCTCACTCCGATACAGGCTCCTATTGGGTCAATATCTTTTTCTTTTGAATGAACTGCAACTTTTGCTCTTTCTCCGGGTTGGCGGACGATTTCTTTTATTTCAATATTTCCATCTGCAATTTCTGGAGTTTCTAATTCCAGGAGTTTTCCCAGGAATCTTGGATCGGTCCTGGAGACAACAATTTGAGGCCCTTTATCTTCTTTGAGGACCGCAATGATTAAAGCCTTAATCCTATCTCCTCTCTTGAACTCTTCATTCGGAAGCATTTCTCGGCAGGGGAAAAAAACATCAGTTTTATTCACTTCAAGGATCATATTTTTATTCGATTCGAATATTCTTAAAACACCGGTCACGATTTCTCCTAGCCGGGGAGCGAAGAGGTTGTACGTTTTTTCTAGCTCTGCATCTCTTACTTTTTGAAAAATGACCCGTTTAGCTGCCTGGGCTGCAATACGGCCCAAAGTATCTGAAGGGAGGTCGATCTCAATAGGGTTCCCGATTTCTGCTGAATCAGTAATTTCTTTTGCATCTTCAACGGAAATTTCAGTCGATGGGTTATTCAGCTCTTTACTGATTTTCTTGACCGTGTATACTCTTAATTCACCTTTTTCTGGTACAAATGAGACGTTTATTTTTTCATTATGGGTGAAGTACTTGGAAGAGGCAACTTGAAGAGATTCCTTGATGGCATTGACTATGACGTTTGTTTCCACGCCTCGTTCTTTGCTGAGCTGGAGGATAGTATTCCACACATTTACCTTCATCTTTTTGCCTCAATTGTAGTTACGAGGAGTTTAAAGAGGCGGGAATTATAACTGAAATAGGAAAGAATATCAAATGAAAGCTCAGGAAAAGCTCAGGCTAAGTGGCTTGAAAACACGCTGGATTTCCCCAGCGAGGAAATCCCGCTCGGATACAGGCTTCGCTCTCCTCTCCCTCCGGGAGAGGAACCATGCCCGCTCAGCCTTGCTCACGGTTTTTTTGCCACTCAGCCTTCGCTTAGGAATAGAAAATTGAAAAGAGCGAAATTTCTCAAAGGATGGTACTTTGAGAGAATGTCCCAATTTTGTTGTAAGTGAATATTGAAGATCTGATCTCTTTTACATAATGAGTGGGGCGAAGACGAGGCTTACAACGGCCATCAGCTTGATCAGAATATTCATGGAAGGACCAGCAGTGTCCTTCAGGGGATCACCGACGGTGTCTCCGATGATTGAGGCGGCGTGAACTTCTGTCCCCTTGCCTCCAAGATTTCCTTCTTCAATCCATTTCTTGGCGTTGTCCCAGGAAGCGCCTGCATTGGCCATGAATATTCCCAGCAGAACCCCGGTTGCTGTGGCTCCTGCCAGGAATCCACCCAGAGACTCAGGGCCAATAAAAAAGCCAACCAGAAGAGGAGATATAACGGCCAGGAGACCGGGTAGAATCATTTCTGCCAAAGCGCCCCTGGTCACAATATCAATGCAGCGGTCAGAATCGGGCCTGGCTTTTCCCTCCATCAGCCCTTTTATTTCTTTAAATTGCCTTCTTATCTCGACGACCATTTTGTCCGCTGTTTTTCCAACAGCTTTTAGAGTCAGAGAAGCGATAACAAAGGGCATGAGAGCGCCGATAAGCAGACCTACGACTGTTTCAACTTTGGTAAGAGAGATGGATTGTAGATTCGTAGTCTTTTGGTAGGCAGAGAAAAGAGCTAAAGCTGTTAAAGCGGCTGATCCTATCGCAAATCCTTTGCCGACAGCTGCCGTGGTGTTTCCTAAGGCATCGAGTTTATCCGTTATTTTTCTGATGTCCGGGCCAGCTTTGGACATTTCCGCAATTCCTCCCGCGTTATCCGCAATGGGTCCGTAAGAGTCCGTGGACATGACGATACCGATAGTTGCCAGCATGCCAACGGCTGATATGGCAATACCATATAGTCCGGATAATCTAAAGGAGATGAATATTGTCGCTCCAATGGTTAAAAGAGGAAGAATTGTGCTCTGGAAGCCAAAGGCCAGGCCTGTGATAATGGTTGGAGCACTTCCGGATTGAGCGGTCTTTGCTATTTTTTTGATGGGAGGGCCTGAAGTAAAATACTCGCTTTCGAGTCCGATCAGAACTCCCGCAATCATCCCGACCAAAACGGACCAGAAGATGTTTAAATAACCTTCACCATTGCCTAGAAGTGTCTTTATGGAAAAAAAGGCTCCTGCTAGAAACAGAAGGCCGCTTATATAATAGGAATTTCTCAAAGCGGATTGAGGATTTATATTCTTTAAGGCATGGATTGAAAGGACGCCGATTATAGAGCTTATGAGGCCAACGACTATTAAAAGGAGCGGAAGGGACATATAATTCAAATTCGGGCTCAAGGTAGAACCGATGGCTATGGAAGCAATGACAGAACCAACGTAGGATTCGAAAAGATCAGCTCCCATGCCCGCGGTATCTCCAACATTATCTCCGACATTGTCTGCAATGACTCCCGGATTGCGTGGGTCGTCTTCAGGTATGCCCGCCTCGATTTTTCCTACAAGGTCAGCGCCAACATCAGCACTTTTGGTGAATATTCCGCCTCCCAATCGGGCAAAAAGGGCAACCGAGCTTGCTCCCATGGCAAAACCGTTGATAATTTCAGTATTTTTAGTAAAAAAATAGAAAATACCAATGCCGACCACACCAAGAGCTGCTACAGTTATTCCCATCACAGCGCCGCCCTGGAAGGCAATGGTTAAAGCTAGGGGAGTTCCACCCTCAATAGCACCTTGTGTCGATCTTACAGATGCACGCGTTGAGCCTTTCATCCCTATAAAACCTGCAAGCATTGAACAACTCGCTCCAGTTAAAAAAGCCAGACTGGTATAAATCGAGAAAAGCTTCCAGAGAATCAGGAACAGAACAAGGACGAATATCGAAATAAAGCTGTATTCTCTTTTTAAAAAGATCATTGCACCCGAATGAATTGCTTCGGCAATTTGGTTCATAATTTCGTTTCCCTTAGGATATCTTTTGACAAGAAAATAAAGGAAAAGCGCGAAGAAAAGTCCCAAAAAGCCAATAATGAATGAAAAAGGTATCAAATTGAGTAATGCCATGGGTTTAATCCTGCTAAGAATTTTAGAGGATTTATAGCATAAAATAGTTCAAATTGCAATTTCTCTGTCAAGTCCGCGCATTTTGTCATAGAGCCTGGGGATGGTTGACGCAGAGGCCATATTTATTATATCGTTTATTTAAAATCAAAAGATAATCGATGGAAAAAACAGGAGTGGAGAAGAAAAAAGAAGGGGAGATCTGGGCAATCGGTGGTGGTAAAGGAGGAACAGGAAAGACTTTTATTACCAGCAGTATGGGTACTTATCTTGCTGGAAAGGGAAAGAGGATAGTTTTAATAGAC
>DAOUYU010000161.1 GCA_030673995.1 Candidatus Aminicenantota bacterium | reverse complement strand
TTCCATCCTTGCTCCTGATTTCAACCCGAGCCTTGTCATTTCAGCTATCCCTCTTGTTACTAAAGCGGCAACTGCGTTGCTGCCGTATTGGAAAGCATCTGAAATTCCAGCTGCTATGGCGATAACGTTTTTAACCGCTCCTGCAAGTTCCACGCCGATTACATCGTACGATGTGTATGTACGGAAGGTAAGGCATGAAATTAAATGCTGTACTTTTTTTGCCAGATTCTGTTTTTCTGAAGCCAGAACAACTGCGGTAGGATGCTCTTCGGCAACTTCCCTTGCAAAACTGGGACCAGAAAGGACAGCGATGTTCGGAATAAAGAAGGGAGAAAAAACTTCTTCCATAACCTCGCTCATTCTTTTTAATGTTCCTTCTTCTATTCCCTTTGTAAGGCTGACGATTATATGCCTGGAGGAGAGATGGGGAGCGAGCTGCTTGTAGATTTTTCGACAGAATTGGGAAGGAACGGCAATAAAAACAATATCTGTAGAGGCTACAGCATCATTCATATCGTGGAAAATTGTAACGGTGGAAGGAAAAGTAAACCCGGGTAAGAATGTTTTGTTTTCTTTACAGCGTGATGTTTCTTCATAAACATCCCTCTCTCTTATCCACAGCTTGGTTTGGATGTCCAGCCGTCCAAGATGGCGGGAAAAAGCGCTTCCCCAGGTCCCACCTCCAACCACACTTGCTTTCATCTGGCTTTCTCTCCTAATTTTCTTTCTGTGCCTTTGATAAGCCTCTGGATGTTGCTCCGGTGCATGAACATGATTAAAAGGAAAAGCGCAAGGCTCACATAAAGGATGCCAGTTTCTTCTTTAAAAAGAAAGATAAAGATAGGATAACTCAAAGCGGCAGTGAGAGAGCCCAGGGATACATAACGGCTAATGGCAATAACAATTAAAAAAATAACCAGGCTGAGGAGAACAGGCTTGAAAGCTAAAGCAGCGTAGACGCCGAATGTTGTTGCCAGTCCTTTTCCTCCTCGGAACTTGATAAAGACAGGAAAACAGTGGCCTAGCACCGCTAAAAAGGCACAGATCAGGGCGAGGGGTATATCTTGAAAAAGTTTTAATGCTAAGAAAACGGGGAGATATCCTTTGAGCAGATCTATCACAATGACCGGAAGAGCAAATTTCCAGCCTATGAGGCGGAAGACATTGGTAGCCCCTGTAGCCTGACTTCCAAAGGTGCGGATATCTTTTTTCTTTTTGAGATAAAAGAAAATATACCCGGAGGGGAAGGACCCGAGAAAATAGGAAAAAACGGCAAAGAGTATTTTCATTTTAGCTCAAACTCAGAAAGAATAGAGTATTCAGCTCCGGTAGGTTTTAGTTTACTCTGGAAGAAGGTGATCTTTTCCACTTTCATCTCTTCAAAAATTCTTTCCCTGTATTTTTCGAGAAGAAGTAGGGTTTGTCTGAGGTTGGAAAAAACTTTGACTCTTCCCAGTGTGAGATGGGGATGAAATTTTCGGCTTTCTCTGGGAAAACCTAGTTTTTCAAGCTCTGCTTCTATCTGATACTGAAGAACTTTCAACGTTTCCTCTTCTTCAATTCCAATCCAGAGCACCCTTGGATTTTTTGACCTGGGGGGGAATATTCCTGTTCCTTTCAATTTCAGGACAAATGGTTCGAATTCTTCTGAAATATTTTTTAAGGCTTTTTCTATCAGCGAGATTTTTTCATTTCCGATATCGCCCAGGAATTTAATTGTAAGATGCATCCCTTTTTTTTTGATCCATCTGATTTTTTTATGTTCTTTATCCATCTCATCCAGCTCCTCGATGAGCTGTGAGAGAACTTTTTTTATTTCCTGACTCAGGTCAATGGCGATGAACGTTCTCAAACTACACCTCTTTTCTTTTTTTGCTCTTAAGGAGATGCCTGCGTATCATATCCAGGGCTTTTTGGCTGGACTGGAATTTAATGGTCTCTCGATTTCCTAAAAAGAGATTCTTTGAAACTTCCGATTCTTCATCCCAGGCCAATGCGGTATAGACAAGACCTACCGGTTTCTCGGCAGTCCCGCCTGTTGGACCGGCTATTCCTGTAATAGATAGACCGTAACTTGACTGAGATTTCCTCCTGACACCTTCGGCCATGGCCTGAGCGGTTTGAGGGCTGACTGCTCCGTGTTTTTCAAGCAATTTACGGGAAACATCCAGGAGAATTATTTTTGCCTCATTGCTGTATACGACCGCACTCAGCATAAAATAATTCGAACTCCCTGGGACATTTGTGATCCTGTGGCCGAGTAAACCTCCGGTGCAAGACTCGGCTGTAGCCAGGGTTTTCCGGTTGAGTTCTAGAAGTTCTCCAACAACTTCCTCAAGTTCTTCCCCTGAAGTGGAAAAAACATTCTCTTCAAGTCTTTCGATGATGCTTTTTTCTGACTTTTGTACTCGCTCTTCTGCCTGGACCCGGCTCTCTTCAGATTGGCCTGTGATATGGATTTCTATCTGGCCAGGAATGGCAAGAGTTGTAATCCGGAGGTGAGGATCTTGAGGATAGAGGTCTGAGATAAGGCTCTCTATTTTTGATTCAGTCAATCCGGCTATTTTTAAGACTCTGCGAATGGAGTGGCCTTTTTTTAGGCTTTTGAGGCGTGGCCATACCGACGCTTCAAACATAGGTTTGAGCTCGTGAGGAGGGCCTGGAAGAAGGATAATTTTTTTTTCTCCCGTATCAAACCAAAGTCCGGGAGCTGTTCCGTTTTTATTCTCGAGGACTTCGGATCCTTCGATGATGTAGGATTGTTTCTTGTTGACAGGAGGCATGGAGAGTCTCCGGCGTTTGAACCTTTCTTCTATTTTTCGAAGTAATTCTTCGTGGAAAATGAGCTTTTTTTGAAGAACAAAAGCAAAGGCCTCGCGGGTTATATCATCCCTGGTTGGGCCAAGGCCGCCGATAGCGAAAATGAGGTTCGCGCGGGGTATGGTCTGTTGGATGCAGAGAACAAGTTCATCCCAGTCATCTCCTACTATCGTCTTATAAGAAATCTCCATTCCGAGGTCGTTCATGCGCTCTGTAAGGTAGAGAGAATTGGTGTCCTGGAAGTGAGGGGTTAGGAGCTCTGAGCCTATTGCCATAATCTCGATCTTACGGTCTGTTTTGGTCTTCATGTTAGAAACAAATAAAGACGGAGAATCACTCCTGCGTAAACCGCGGCTGCAATGTCATCCATCATGATTCCCCATCCTTTTGGAAGGTTTTCAATTTTCTTTATTGGATAGGGTTTTACGATATCGAAAAGGCGAAAGAGGAGAAAGCTCAGGATAAGAGGAAGCCAGGCTTCTCCCATATGGAAAAGAATAAGAGCCTGACCCATGGCTTCGTCGATCACGATATTTCGGGGATCTTTATTTTTCAAATCGGACGAATATTGAGTTGAAGTAATGGTTCCTATTATAAACAGGAAGAAGAGAAGCATGAGGTAAAAAGGCCAGCTCAATGTGTGGAAATAAAACTTATAGAGAAGAACAACGATCAGGCTTGTTAGTGTTCCGGGAGCAAGGGGAAAATAACCCACGCCAAAGAACGTTGATATGATTTTTGATAGGAGGTTCATTTAGGCAATCTTTCCGTATAAATCATATACATCCTGTCCTGTGATTTCAACCTTTTGGATTGTATTGACAGCTTTTTGAAATTTCCCTGGTGCGTCAACAAAAATTATGCCATCGACCTCAGGGGCCTGAAATTTTCCACGCCCGATCAACATGTCCGAATTTTCCTTCAGGGTTCCTTCAATCAGGGCATCAATACTCTGATACAGATATTTTTTGTTGTTCTGGTAAGATATCTCTGCTTGAATTTCCATGATTTTTTCTTTTCTTTTCTCTTTTACGCTTTCTTTAACAGGGTCTGCGAGGGAAAAAGAGTCTGTTCCTTCTTCTTTCGAATAGGTGAAGACACCTAGATGGTCAAATTTGGCATCTTGAACAAATCTTTTCAGTTCATCGAATTCCTTT
>DAOUYU010000041.1 GCA_030673995.1 Candidatus Aminicenantota bacterium | reverse complement strand
ATCCTGGACTTCTTCAGGGATTTCTATCCATCGCTCTGTGCTTACTTCTTGCTTTATTAATTCCATGGAAAATAGAGGTGCTAAATCGTCTGGAGTAACAGGTTTGCCAGTGCCTGGATGCAAAACAGGAGGTAATGGCTCCGGCAAATCAGCTTGTATATTATACCAGGAAGATGGCATCTTTTTCTCATCAAGAATAAACTTCGTTCTCATTATTGTTCTCCTTTTCTAATTTTTGATAGATAATACTTGTAAGGATTAGTAAAGATTATATGGGTATAGATAGATTGGTTCCGCCTTAGCGGAACCACCAGCCGAGATAAAAAGTGAGAGTTGATTTGAGAAAATTATAGATTATATGATCTCTATTTTGTGTGGACGCAAAACATTTAACTCTCATTTTGAATAAAGTGTAACATTTTTTATAAATAAGTCAAGGAAAAATCTTGAAAAGGAGTTAACTTATTCAGCCAGCTTATGCTAAAATTGCTAAAATGATTTTTTTCGCAGGAGCAACAGGCCAACATGAAAAGGTTATTATTGATCTCTATCTTGATATCAACGACTTTTCTTTTTTGTCAGGAAGAATATGAAATAGAAGTCCTCGGCAAGAGAATCCCCTTCACTTATGACACCAAAAGAAATGTTCTTATCGTTAAAGGTGAATTTCTGAAAAATCTTCCCTGCCTGAATTTGCCACAGTTATTGAGTTTTATCGCCAACATGAACTTTGTAATGAGAGGAAATTTCCAGGCGGACCCCCAGATGATGGGTTTCAATCAGGAACAGGTCCTGGTTATGGTCAATGGCATACCAATGAATAATGCCCAGACCGGCCATCACAACTTTAGCTTGCCTTTCGATGTGGAGCAAATCGAGAGAATCGAGATTTTGAGAGGAGGTGAAACTTTCCTGTGGTATTTTTCTGGGGCAGGAGGCGCAATTAATATCATTACCTCCGATCAAAAATCTTTCAAAATAAGCCGCTCAAGCTTCAATACCACCCTTTCTAATCTGGATTTCAGTTCAAAACATTTCCATTTTTCTTCCGGAATCGTTTCAACAGATGGGTATATGCATGGCCTGGATGGAAAGAAATATTTTTTAAGAAGCGGAGTGAAATTTCCCATTCGTGGGAGTTCTTTCGACATCTGGGGAGGATGGGTACTTTCAAAATTCGGTGCATTCAACTTTTACGCACCGTTTCCTTCCTTCGAAGAACTGGAACGTTTTCTAGGCGCACTAAACTGGAGAGCCTCTCTGGGTTCGAATATATATTTCACCCTAAAATGCTCTTCGCAATTCTCTGTGGATGAATACATACTGTACAGAGACGACCCGGATTCTTATTCGAATGACCATAAAGCCATTCAGAATACAGTTGATATGGGAATGAAGAAAATATCAAAAAAGGGGACATATTACCTTGGAGTGTCATCCTATTTTGATTCGATAGACAGCAGAGGAGTGCGTCAGGGAAGGGAGACATCTGCGTTAGGAAACCATTGCCGGAGACTATATTCACTCTTCGGCAGGATGACCTGGGAAAACGGGAGAGTCTTTATGGATTCTGCGGCAAGGTGGACATCTGGAACTTACAGTCATTTGAGCGGCCGTGCGCTTTTCGGATTTCACATCAAAAGGCAGTTAAGTATTTCGAGTTCCATCTCCCGGACATTCAGGATGCCAACCTATACCGAGCTTTACTACCGCGACCCCATGCATGTTTCCTCTGAAAACCTAGAATCCGAAATCACCAGAGGATACAATATATCTCTCGATTATCAAACAGACAAAACGGAAAGCGGAGCACGGATCTTTTTCAATGAGACTAAAAACCTGATTGACTGGCGAAGAGAAGCCTGGCAGAACATCTGGGTTTCGGAAAATCTGAAGAAGGGGAGATATTATGGATTGGATTTAAGCCTTTCCCATAGTTGGGAAAAAACCCTGTTTAGAATCCTCTACACCCTTCAAAAAGCTGAATTCGAAGAAAAGGCGTCTATCAAATCGTTAAAATATCACTATTATTTCCCAGAACACAGCCTCTCTCTGGCAGCCAATCTCAGCCTTAAATTTATTTCTGCAGGCTTGGTATGCAAATGGGAAAGGGAAAAGCATACGAAAAAGAATCGCGTGTACTTGAATATCAAGGTGGAGAAAAAACTGGACAAAATCTCTTTATTCTTTGAGGCTTTGAATTTGTTCAATATCAGGGTGGAAAAGACTCCAGGCCTCCCTGAAGCTCCGAGGAGTTACTGTTTGGGTTTAAACTTCAATTTTTAACTCTGTTTACCTCTCCATTGAGATCTCATGCCACATCGAAGGCTGTTTTCGTCCCTGGCAGATGGAAGGCCAGAGGAGTACTACAGGTTCCGGCTGTATCATCGATGGAAACAGGATCCTGACCAATGCCCATGTGGTGGCAGACGCAACATTTATCCAGGTCAATCGGGCCGGAACAGCAAAGAAATACACGGCCGAAGTGAGAGACGCGAAGTCGCCACCTATGGTTTTCCGGAAGGTGGTGAGGAACTGGCCATCACAGAAGGGGTCGTTTCCAGAGTAGAACTCCAGGAATATTCCCACAGTAATGCCCGGTTGTTGTGTTGTCAAATCGATGCATCGATCAATCCGGGGAGCAGCGGGGGACCTGTCATCAAGGATGACAAAATCGTCAGGGTCGCCTTCGAGGCAATGGATGGAGAAAACATCGGCTACATGGTCTCTGTCCCTGTTGTCATTGCCACATGCTTCATGTCCACTCCTGTTGACATCCCAAAGAGGGTTTTGATTATCAGGGAGACTGTTAGTTAAAAATTAAAAGTGGACTTTTTAAAAAAACCTTGACAAAGCATGAAATGTTGGTTTAGTATAGTGCCATAATGAAGAGGTTGAAAATTTCTTTTAAAAAATCCCTATTTTCTTCCTACTTCTACTTTTGGGCTTAAGGCCCAATAACATCAATAATCCCCCAATTTTCTTTTTTTAAGACTTAAACCTATCTCTAATTCTCCAAAAAAGGTGAATAAGACATGAATAATATCAAATTAGCATCGTTAAAAAATAAAAAAAGAACCATCATAAAGGTTGGAGATGTCAAATTCGGATATGATTTTGTTGTGATTGCAGGCCCGTGTAGTGTTGAAAACGAGGAACAGACACTCAAGACTGCTGAGTCAGTAAAAGCCGCTGGTGCTAACTTACTCCGTGGAGGAGCCTTCAAACCCAGGACCTCTCCCTATTCTTTTCAGGGATTAGGTCTAAAAGGCCTGAAAATACTCGAAAAAGCAAAGGAACTAACATGCCTTCCAGTTGTATCCGAGGTTCTCGATACACGTGATGTTTCCTGGATGTGCGAATACGTGGATGTTTTGCAGATAGGCGCTCGGAACATGCAAAATTTTTCTCTTCTCAAGGAAGTAGGAAAAACGAATAAGCCGGTTTTACTAAAAAGAGGTATGTATTCTACCATTGCCGAATGGTTGAATTGTGCGGAATATATTCTCAACGAAGGAAATCCGAATGTAATTCTATGCGAACGGGGAATCCGGACTTTTGAGTCTTATACTCGGAACACACTGGATTTAAGTTCAGTACCCGCAGTAAAGGAGCTGTCACATCTCCCAATCATCGTTGATCCCGCACATGCGACAGGAAAGGTAAGCCTTATCCCACAGATGAGCCTGGCTGCAGTGGCATCTGGTGCTGACGGGATTATTGTCGAAGTTCATGTCAATCCAGAGGAAGCCTTGAGCGATAAAAACCAGACATTAACCACAGAACAGTTTTCAGTAATGATAAAACGAATCCGCGCCCTGCAAAAATTTATGGAGAATCTGAATTGAAGCCTCAAAAACAAGTCTATTTCATCAAAGGATGTCAGATTATTCTGGATGAGCCGTTAAGAAATTTTGCCAATTACTTAGGTGATGGGAAAAATGTCATTATCACAGATGAAAATGTTTTAAGGTTTTACGGAAATCTTTTATCAGGTTACCCGATTATTACAATTGGGTCAGGAGAGCGGGAGAAAACCTTAAACACCGCCAAAAAGATTTATCAAGAGTTTTTAAAGCTTGGGCTGGACCGTTCGTCTTTTGTAATAGGAGTCGGAGGGGGGATAGTCTGTGATATAACTGGATTTGCCGCCTCAACTTTTATGCGGGGAATACGCTTTGGCTTTGTTCCAACGACGCTCCTGGCACAGGCTGATGCTAGCATCGGCGGAAAGAACGGTGTTAACCTCAATGGATTCAAGAATATTGTAGGTACTTTCACTCAACCAGAATTCGTGTTTATGGATTTAGAAGTTCTTAAAACCCTTCCTAAAAGGGAGCGTATTAACGGAATGTCTGAAATTGTGAAATATTCCTTAATAGGAAGTTTTCCTATGTTTGATTTTATAGAAAAAAATTGGCGAGATCTCCTTTTATTGAAAAGAGAAACAGTCAGGAAGATCATTATTGATTCAATCCGGATTAAATCCCGGATCGTTGAGATCGATGAGAAGGAAGGAGGAGAAAGGCGGAAGCTCAATTTCGGTCATACTTTTGGACATGCTATTGAAAAGCTCTACCGAATACCGCATGGAAAATCTGTCAGCATCGGAATGGTTTTAGCTTCAAGGATATCCGTCGCAAGAGGTATGTTATCTGAAAACGATGCAAGCCGGATTGAAACACTGCTTCATAATTTAGGCTTACCCACCCGAATTCCGAAATATGTTTCTAAGTTAATGGAGGTCGTTAAAAATGATAAAAAACGCAAGGGAGACTCAATTCATTTTGTTCTCCTTGAGGAAATCGGTAAGTCTAAAATAACAGAAATCTCTTACAAAGAATTGGAGGAATACATAAATGATCTGTGTTAGTATTGCGGAAAAATCAACTAAAAAATCTCTTGAAGTATTGAAGGGTCTCAATTTTGCTGAAATCCGCCTTGATAAAATGAGCGTTACTGTGGATGATGTCCGGAAAATCTTTTCACAACATCCAAGGCTTATTGCTACGTGCCGTCCCGGAGTCATTGAAGACAAAAAGAGAAAACTCTTGTTAGAAGAAGCAATATCAGCAGGCGCTGCCTTTGTGGATCTTGAGCTTGAAGCAAGCGATGTTTTCAAAGAATCGCTTATCAAAAAAGCCCGTCAGTCAGGATGCAAAACCATAATCTCCTATCACAATTTTAAAAAGACTCCCAAGAGGGCCGAGCTCGAACATGTTGTACGCTGGTGTTTTAATTCCGGAGCTGATATTGCGAAAATCGCCTGCCGGGTTTCATCCAGAGAAGACAATGCCAGGCTTCTAGGACTCTTAGAAGACGGAAGACCCCTGGTTGTTGTAGCTATAGGAGGTTTAGGAAAAATTACCAGGATTGTTTCACCATTTCTGGGCAGTCCTTTCACTTATGCCTCTTTAGAAAGAGGAAAAGAGACGGCGGAAGGCCAATTGGATAGAGAAACACTTAAAAAAATATACGAAACTTTGAGAACTATCTGAAATGAAACTATTTGCTGTTACAGGAAGACCAGTTTTTCACAGCATGAGTCCTCAAATTTTTAACAGCCTTTTCCGGCTTTATAATATGGATGCTTCTTATATCCGCCTTGCTGCAACCACTGCTGAAGAGGTTCTAAGCATAACGAAAGCTCTGAGGATAAAAGGATTAAACATCACTTCCCCATTTAAAGAAGATATCATTCCCTTCCTCGACCACCTTCACGATGACGCTTTGCGCATAGGAGCAGTCAATTGTGTTGTTAATAAGGAAGGCAAATATATTGGGTACAACACCGACTCCATCGGAGCCGTGAACGCTCTTAAAAAGAACAACCTTAATCCAGAGAATAAGAATATTGCAGTCCTGGGAGCAGGAGGTGCCGCCAGAGCTGCAGTTTTCGGGTTGATTAAAGCTCACGCTCGAAAAGTAACTATCATTAACAGGACTAAAAAAAGAGCAAAAGATTTAGCCTCCTTGATGGGCTGTGAATATTCTCCTCTCGAATTATTCAAAGAGGTTATTCCCAAAAGCGATGTTTTAATCTCCTGTATTCCCTGTCCTTTATTTGTCTGTGACCAGGATGGTTTCTCTAACCATCTGGTTGTTCTGGATGCCAACTATAAAAACCCTCTTCAAACAGGCCATTCAAAAACACAGAAGCACAGAATTATAAGCGGCCTTGAATGGTTGTTCTATCAAGCAGTCCCTGCGTTCCAGTACTTTACTGGCATGAAAATCAATGAAGGCGTTCAGCAAAAAGTAAAATCAGAACTTCAAAAAAGCCAAATATCCGATAAACCTAATGTAGCACTTGTAGGCTTTATGGGTTCCGGGAAGACAGCGGTTGGCCGGCTATTGGCAGATAAAACCGGATTTGAGTTCGTGGATACGGACGCCCTAATCGAGAATCTTTCGGGTCGGAAAATCAATCAAATATTTCAAGAAAAAGGGGAAGAAGTCTTCAGGGAAATGGAAAGGACTGTAATCAAGGTAGAAATCCCTTCTTACCGACGAAAAGTTATTTCCATAGGTGGAGGGGCTGTTCTTGATCCGGAAAATAGGAAAATTATGAATCATAACTGCCATATTATTTGGCTATGGAATTCTATCAGAACAGCCCTCAAACGCATTCATGCCGAATCCAGACCTCTATTAAATTATCCGAATCCTACAAAGAGGGCCGAAAAAACCCTGAATGAAAGAATTCCGTTTTATGCAGAACTTTCTGACATTGTCATAAGCACTGAATCAGGAGAACCTGGAGATATTGTGGAGAGAATAAAAAATGAAATGGGTCAAGCCTTCAAAAATTAAAGGAACTGTTTCAGCTCCATCATCCAAAAGCATGATGATACGCGCTGTCGGAGCTTCTTTTCTCAGTAAAGGTAAAACACAAATCCTCTTCCCTTCTTTTTGTGATGATGCGATTGCAGCTCTCAATGTGGTTGATAACCTGGGAGCCCAGGTCGAGAGATCTAAGCAGGCTGTATCGGTACAAAAATGTAGAGGATTAAAAAATAACAGGTTGAACTGTCATGAATCCGGGCTTTGTATCCGTATGTTTGCGCCTATTGCGGCATTATTTGATGAAGAGATTACATTAGTAGCAGATGGATCTCTGAAACACAGGCCTGTGGGCATGATGGAGAAGCCACTTCGTAGTTTAGGTGCTTTTTGTTCTTCTACATGTGGCTTTCCACCCATGATAGTCAAAGGCCCTATTAGAGGCGGAAAAACGGAGATTGACGGCTCCATAAGTTCGCAATTTCTTACCGGGCTTCTCATGGCCTTGCCTGTTTGCGGTGTTGATTCAGAACTAACGGTTCGCAATCTTAAAAGCAAACCCTATGTATCCATGACAGTTGATCTCCTGAAACATTTTCAAATCGACATTTCTTTATCCGAAGATTTCAATAAATTCTTCATCAAGGGCAATCAGATTTATAAGAATAAGTCATACTGCGTCGAAGGCGACTGGTCTGCAGCCTCCTTTCTTCTTGTTGGAGGAGCCTTATGCGGGAGTGTTACAGTCAAAAGACTACTCAGAAATTCGTCGCAAGCGGATAAAAGGATTTGCGATGTGCTGGAGATGGCTGGAGCCCATATCAATGTTACCGAGGACAAGATCAATGTTGAACAGGGTGATCTTAAAGCTTTTGAATTTGATGCTACTGACTGTCCTGACCTTTTTCCTCCGATTGTTGTACTTGCATCCAAATGCACTGGACGAAGCCTGATATTTGGAGTTAATCGACTGAAACATAAGGAAAGCAACCGGGCTAACGTTCTTTTTTCTGAATTTACTCGCCTCGGTTCAAGAATATCTGTTCAGGGAGACAGCATGGAGATTGAAGGTCCATATCTCGAAGGAGGAATCATCAATGCTCATGGGGATCATCGTATAGCAATGGCTGGAGCTGTCGCCGGAATGGCTTCAACCAGAGGAACTGCACTACGCGGCTGGAGATGTGTGGCAAAATCCTACCCGGCTTTTTTTGAAGACCTAAAAAGCATTGGAGGTGAAGTACAATGAATCAGTTTGGAAGAATGTTTCGAATAATGCTCTTCGGAGAATCACATGGGGAATGTGTAGGGGTAGTGATCGACGGATGTCCGGCTGGTCTAACGCTCTCAAAAAAAGATTTTATTCTCGACATCAAGCGCCGCCAACCTCGATTGAAAGGTACAACCCAAAGAAGGGAAACTGATGAACCTTTGATTCAAAGCGGCCTTTGGAAACAAAAAACTACTGGAGCACCTTTGTTGATCACCATAAAAAACAAAGACACTCGTTTTGAAGATTACTTACCATTCAGGAAAATTCCTCGGCCAGGACATGCAGATTTTGCCGCCAGTAAAAAATATGGAGGATACAATGATACAAGAGGAGGAGGTCAGTTTTCAGGGAGGTTGACGGCAGCGTTGGTTTGCGCCGGAGTTGTTGCTAAAAAAATTTTGGCTCCTGTCGAGATTGAGGCGTCTTTACTGCAGGCAGGAGGAACGACACAGATTGAAAGAGCTGTCCAGGCTGCAATTCGAGAGAAAGACTCGATAGGAGGGATTATCGAGTGCAGGGCAAAACATCTTCCTGTTGGGCTTGGAGAACCGTTTTTTGACTCAGTAGAGTCGCAAATTAGCCACCTTGTATTTTCTATCCCCGGTGTAAAGGGGATCGAATTCGGATCGGGCTTTTCCTGCAGCAAGATGAGAGGAAGTGAATGCAACGACAGAATCATAGACACTGAAGGTAAAACAGCAACCAATCATTCCGGGGGTATCAACGGTGGAATCACGAATGGAAATGAGCTGCTGTTCAGGATAGCAGTGAAGCCTCCTTCCAGTATCAATAAGCCCCAGCAGACAATCAATCTTCAAACAGGCGAAGAAGCTATATTGTCTGTAAAAGGCAGGCATGATACCTGCATTGCTCTGCGAACGCCGGTTATTGTGGAGGCTGTAACAGCCATCGTCCTTGCAGATTTTATGTTAATCGAACAAAAAATTCCGAGAGTAATGGAGTAAAAAAATGAATCTGGAAAAAATTCGTGAAAGGATTGATCAAATTGATTATGAAATCTTAAAAATCTTAAATGAAAGAATTGAATTGGCTCTAAGGTCAAAAAAGTTCAAAGGAGAAATCTACGATAAAAAAAGAGAAGACCAGTTGATGAAGCAATTAAAAAACTATTCGGGAATCCTTAACCTCGTTCAGAGTGATTTTGTGGAGAAGCTTTTTAAGGAAATTATTGCCGAGAGTCGAAAGCTTCAGAAAAAAAAGACTAAACTCATAGGCTTTCAAGGAGAGCACGGCGCTTTCGGAGAGATGGCAGCCAGAGTTTTTGATATGAATCTGACTACTATCCCATGTAACAATTTTATAGATGTTTTTGAGGGAGTGGAAAGGGATTATTTTGATTTAGGAATAGTTCCTGTTGAAAACTCACTTGGAGGAGCAATAACTCAAGCAAACGAGCTTTTAATTAAAACAGAATTAAAAGTCATCGGGGCCGTCAGATTACAGATTAGCCACTGCCTACTTTTACTCCCTGAATCCAATTACAGGGAGATCAGAACTGTTTATTCGCACCCTCAAGCTTTATCACAATGCCGGGATTTTTTAATCCGTCATCAGATGGAAGGCAGAGCTTTTTATGATACAGCAGGAGCTGCAAGGATGCTTTCCAAAGAAAGGCTTAAGATGACTGCGGTAATTGCCAGCAGGCTTGCGGCTCAGCTTTACAATCTCGATGTCATAAAGGAAAACATCGAAGATAATCCCACAAACTTCACACGGTTTCTGTTGCTAGGGAAGAGAGAAAGACACGCAGAGTCCAATAAGTGTTCAATCATATTTTCCACTCCGCATAGAGCCGGCAGTCTATATGAAGTACTTAAGATATTTACTGAAGCCAACGTCAACCTGACGAGAATCGAATCCTTTCCGCACAGGGATTATCCCGGAAATTATGTTTTCTTTCTTGATTTTCAGAATGAGAATGGTCAGGAAAGCATTAAGGCTATCCTTGAAAAAGTGAAAAGGAAGACAAAAATGTTCAAATATCTTGGATGTTATGAGGAGGTGTACTCATGAGAATCGCAGTTTTAGGAGCAGGACACATGGGTTCCTGGTTAATAAAGGAGCTTTCCCGGGATCATGAAATCTGTGTTTATGATCTAAACCGCTCTCGTTTGGAAAAGATAAACGTGGCTTATATCCTCACCGGATACCCTGATCTCCGCCGTTTTAAACCTGAATTTTTAATTAATGCGGTGAGTTTGCAAAACACGGTTGAAGCATTCGAGAAAGCCTCTAATTTCCTACCCAGGAACTGTATCCTTTCAGACGTGGCTTCTGTCAAAGGAGATATTCCTTCTTATTACAGGAAAAATGATTTTCGTTTTGCCTCAGTCCACCCCATGTTCGGGCCTACTTTTGCCAACATCAAACATTTGAATCAGGAAAACGTTATTATTATAAAAGAGTCCTGTCAAGAAGGAGCTCAATTTTTCAAGGACTTTTTCAATGGCCTGAAATTAAATCTGTTTGAGTACACATTTGATGAGCACGATCAGATAATTGCCTATTCATTGACGCTTCCGTTTGTTTCGACAATGGTTTTTGCTGCTTGCATGAATATCTCTGCTGTACCCGGAAGCACTTTTAAAAAGCACTGGAAAATCGCAAAGGGGCTGCTCTCCGAAGATGATTATCTTCTGGCGTCAATTCTTTTTAATCGCTTCTCTCTTTCCCAGCTTGAGAAGGTAACAAGCAAGCTCGAGTTTCTAAAGCACATCATAAAAGGAAAGGATATGGAAGAAGCCCAAAAATTTTTTAACCGTTTACGAAAAAATATTCAATAAATGAGAGAAATAGAAAGGAAGATAAATATGAACATTAGAGAGACCATACAAAATCTTGTAGAGTTTAACAATCTTACACAAGAACAATCCTTTAACGTGGCAACAGATATTATGAGTGGTAAGACGACAGATGCACAGATTTCTGCCTTTCTGGTATCACTTAGATTAAAAGGGGAAACAACCGATGAGATCACAGGTTTTGTCAGGGCTATGAGAGAGAAGGCGGTCAAAATTTCATGCCGTGCAAGGTCCCTTGTGGATACCTGTGGAACAGGAGGCGACCAAATCAGCACATTTAACATATCCACACTGAGTGCTTTTGTTGCAGCAGGAGCTGGATGTCGAGTTGCCAAACACGGAAATAGATCTGTTTCAAGTAAATGTGGGAGTGCTGATCTACTATTAGAACTGGGGATTAATATTGAAATTCCACCAGAAAAAATAGCGAACTGTATCGATGAGAGTGGTATCGGTTTTCTCTACGCACCGTTCCTTCATAAAGCCATGAAATTCGCTATCGGACCGAGGAGAGAAATAGGAGTGAGAACTATTTTTAATGTTCTTGGCCCACTAACCAATCCGGCTGGTGCCAGATGCCAACTCATCGGCGTTTTTGACGAATCTTTAACCGAAC
>DAOUYU010000051.1 GCA_030673995.1 Candidatus Aminicenantota bacterium | reverse complement strand
GTTAAGAGAAGGGAAGAAGCCTGAGGCTGCCTGCCTGACCTGGGATTGAGCCGCCTCAACTTTCTCTTCAGAAGCAAGATGGTAAGGGTTTTGAGAGAGTGCGAGGCGTATGCTGTCTTCAAGTGTCAGGGTTATTTTTTCCTGGGAAAAAGAAAATCTCCCTGCAGTAAACAGCATAAATATTATTAAAAGTATTTTTCCTATATTTTGCATTTTTATGCTCCTTTTCTTTCCTTTTTAATGCCGTAAAGAAGAAAACTCATCAGTAAATCTGTGCCTTCATTTAAACTGTATTCTTTAGTTTGCATCGGGCCTCTCAAGAAAAAACCGCGCAGCATAACCCCTAAAATGAAAGATGCATCTGTGACATTGACTTCTCTGAATTCACCGGATTCGATTCCTTCTTTAATGATTTCATATGTAATGTTATAAATTTTTTTCATCATTACCATAAATTCATTCGGAATCACTGGGTGTCCATGTAAAGTTTGAAGCTGCTGTTCTTGACTAATATTTAAAATCTTTTTCATCGTAGAGCTTTCTATGAAAAATATTCGAGTTATGTTTTTCTTTTTGTTATAGTAAGAAATAATATAATGGATAGTTTTCCTCAATTTTTCTTCTGAGCTTATTTTCTTTGTGAGTATTTCTGCTAGGCTCTCATTCACTTCTTCGAGAGATCTTAAGATAATCTTTATGAGTATTTCCCTTTTACTTCTGAAATATCTATAGATGGTAGCTTTAGAAAATTGGGCTTCTCTACCTATATCATCCATGGTGGCTAGAGTGTAACCTTTATTGGCAAAAATTTTTTCTGATGCTTTTAAAATAGACTTCTTGTTTTCTTGCTGTATGTGCTCTTTTCTTTCTGCCCTGAGGTCTCTCTTTTTCATTTTATATACTCCCTGGTATTATTGGTAAACTTAAGAGTTTTAAAAATAAACTAGGGAGTTACATTAGCAGATGTTTTAGATCTTGTCAAGTACAATGACATGGAGTTACTCAGGCTTGACAATAAATTTTTGTTTTTATAACATACCATACCATATAAAATTACTTGAGGAATTCAACACAATTATGTAGATTTAAGTGGAAATGAACAGGAAAGCATCATCAAATCTCAAAAGAATCACAGTATAGGAGGTTTAACATGATTCCATTCTTAAATTATCAAAAACAATCGGCTCAACAACGTATTTCTTCAGCCATTGTATCCACCTTATTCTTACTGCTGTTCACTCCTTTTATCTGGGCAGATTGCGGTGCAGACGAATCAAAGGCGCGATACATCAGAAACTCTGATGAGACCCAATCAATCCCCCTGGCTCCTGAGAAAGTCATAAACAGGAGAAGAATATCCGATCTTCAACTCTCGCATGACAGCAAGAGAATAGCAATGGTCGTCACAGAGCCGGTCAAAGGGACAGAACGGATCAGCAACATTTGGGTTTACGATCTAAGAGAAAAAGATGTGCGGAAATTTACGACTTCCAAAAAATCCGACAGACATCCCCGCTTGTCTCCAGACGGCAAGAGCTTGGCCTTCCTATCCAGCCGGGAGGGAGACTCACAGATTTTTATTCTGTCCATGTCAGGCGGAGAGGCTCAAGCTGTTACAGAAAGCAAAACAAGTATCCGAAGCTTTGAATGGTCTCCAGACGGCACGAAGATCGCTTTTTTATCGGCTGATCCAAAGACTGAAGAGGAAGAAAAAAAGCTAGAGGCCAAGGACGATGCCTATGTCGTGGACCGTGACATTAAAGACCCGCGCCTCCGAATTTTGGATGTGAGTTCCGGGGAAGTGAAGCCGCTCACTCGTGATAAATTGCGTATTTCAGAATTTGTCTGGATGCCTAACGGGGCTCAGTTCCTTCTTTCGGCAACGGATCACCTCCGCCGTGATCTGAACTCGAATCGGCTTTACCTTCTCACTGTTTCTGACCTTGGAGTAAAGGAAATAGAAACTCCGGCCGGGCCTTTTCGCAATTTGTCTGTCTCGGATGACGGACGCACCTTGGTCTACCTCGGCGCCCGGACCGCAGACGGCCCTTCTGCCCATGATCTGTTTAAACGGCCTTTGTCAGGAGGAAAAGCCCGTAATCTAACCGGCTCGTCAGTCGACCAACGGATCTTCTCCTACACCATACGGAAGGACGGGAGTATTTTATTTCTTGCCGTGAAAGGATTCACAACGGTTTTCTTCACCGTGGATGGAAGCGGCAGGGTTGAAGAACTCCAGAAATTTGAAGTCCATCCTTCACGCTCTTTTGCAGCCAATTCCAAAGTGCTGGCTTTTGTCGGCGAAACAGCAACACAGGCATCCGAACTCTGGATATCCCTCTCTCCGAAAAAGGCAGAAAAGGTGACACATTTCAATAAGGATTGGGATAACGTTCCTCTGATTCAGCCTGAAATTGTGCGCTATCCCAGTTTCGATGGAAAGGAGATCGAGGCAGCTCTTCTGAGGCCTGCAGGGTATAAAAAAGGGACCCAGGTTCCTTTTGTAGTCCTGGTTCATGGAGGCCCCGCCGGTATATTTTCCGACAGCTTCCATGCCTGGAGTCAGCTGCTGGCAGCTCGAGGCTACGCTGTACTGCTGCCGAACATTCGAGGATCCTTGGGCTACGGCCACGACTTTCTCATTAGTAACCGGTACGATTGGGGCGGCGGCGATTGGAAGGACGTGATGGCCGGAGTTGACTTCGTTATAAAAAGCGGAATCGCTGATCCGGAACGGCTGGGAATCGGCGGCTGGTCATACGGCGGTTATATGGCTGCATGGGCAGTAACCCAAACCGATCGGTTCAAAGCATCCGTCTCAGGCGCACCTATGACCGACTTGGCCAGCGAGTTCGGCACTGAGAGCAATGGAGTCAACATCGGAGACACGTGGGCTCTCGGAACGCCGTACGAAAACCTTGACCTTTTTATTAAAAGATCCCCCGTTACTTTCGTGAAAAACGTAAAGACTCCTACTCTGCTCCTCAACGGCATGGAAGACCCAACCGATCCTATAGGTCAGTGTCAGCAGTTCTATCGAGGTTTGAGGCGTTATAATGTAGAGACGGAATTCGTTGCTTATCCACGGATGGGCCATGGACCGAGAGAAGAAAAGCACCAGCTTGATGTCTTGAACCGCATGATTAATTGGTTCGAAAAGTACTTGAAACAATAAAAGAACTCAAGATTCATTTCTTGCTGTTGCTTTCAATTTTTTGTTGAAGCAGTTGAGCTTTACGCAGTTCTTCTTGATATTTGGCTTTTAACCCCTTGCGATTGTATATGTCTGCTAAAATATAATGGGCCAGGGGTGCATATTCCGATTCAGGGGCCAACTCTAGCCCCTTCTCAGCTAAATCTATAGCCTCATCATAGTTTTTGCCTGAATCCAAATAGGCCTTTGCCAGGAAAAGGTATGCGGTAGCGAAATTCCTGTTATATTTAATGGTTTCTTTGAAATGCTCAACCTGCCTATCGATGTCACCCATTTTTCCGTATAGCTTTGCCAAATTGAAATGAGCCGGATACGCTGCCGGATATAATTCGATTTCCTTTTTGTACTCCTCTTCCGCTCTGCCGAATTCTTCTCTCTCTTCATAAAGAAGTGCCAGGTTGTAATGGGCATCCCCTATTCTCGGCATCATTTCCAGGCTTTTTCTCAATTCTGACTCTGCCAGCTCCAACTGCTTTTTCTCCAGAAAAGCCGTTCCTAAAAGCTTGTGCCCCATGGCGCTTCGTTCCGGCTCCATTGTTATTGATTGCTGCAGGACAGGTATGGCCTTGTCAAACTCCTTAATTGTCAAATACACATCCCCGAGGTTAAGAACTGGTTTGAAGTCCCGGGAATCCAATTGCATCAGCCGCTTATAGCCGGCAATGGCTTCATCATATTTTTTTAAATTCTTGTAAGCTTGAGCCAAACTGAATATGGCTGCTCCATATTCTGGATCAATTTTTAATGCTTCTTTGCAGTCCTCTATTGCCTCTTCAAATTTATTAAGGCTTATGAAAATCTGAGCTCGAACTTGACGGGCTTCCATGATTTTCGGGTCTTCCTCAATAACCTTGCTCATTTCTTCTAGGGCTTTCTCTTTATTTCCTTCCGCAGAGGCTCCTTCGGCCATCTTGATTCTGTTATAAAGGTGAATTTTGTCTTTCGGATCGGGAAGATTTTCAGTCTGACTCAACTTTGCCCGGGATGTGAATCCCCCGATATATCCCAGAGCCTTAAGCCTTTCTATGGATTCATCATCCAGCCTTTGAGGAACTCTCTCTTCAATGCCTTCAACAGACCTTTCTTCTTGTAATTCTTTTAGCTTCTGTATGAATAGCCTGCTCCTCTTCGGATCTTGATGATAGATATTATTCAATTCACCAGGATCGGTAATGAAATCATAGAGCTCGGGTTTTGGGGCCTGAATATATTTATACTGAGACCCGCGAAGACATTTCAACGGGCTCCAGCCGTATCGATACCGGGGAAAATAGGTCTCGCTGTAAGCGAATCGTTCTTTCCGGATTTTGTCCCCTGCTATAAGCGGGATCATGCTTTTTCCTTGAACTTCTTTCGGAATCGAAAGACCAAGTAATTGAATCAGGGTCGGCATAATATCGACCGTTTCAACAATCTCAAGAACCAGCTTCCCTGATAAGCTTGACGAAGGAATGTGAATGATCAAAGGAACCATGATGGCTGCGTCGTAAACAAAAAATCCATGAGTGTATTCCGCATGCTCACCGAGGCTTTCTCCATGATCTCCCACTATAACAATGAGAGTGTTATCCAGAATGTTTTTTTCCTGCAATCTATCCATGATTTGTCCGATCAGAACATCAACGTATGCGATCTCTCCATCATACAATCCCCACTCATAATGGGAATACTCTGTTTTAAAAGGCTCAGGAGGGTCATAAGGTGTATGAGGATCATACAGGTGTATCCAGCTAAAAAAGTTCTTCTGGTGATTCTTATCCAGCCAATTGAAAAAAGCCTCTATGACTTTTCCTCCGTCACGCTGAACAGAGTCCAGGCTGACCGTTTTGTACTTGGATAGATCAAAATTGTCGAAGTAAAAGTCAAACCCCTGATCCAAACCCCAGCGAGAATCGAGAACAAATGCACCTATAAAAGCACTAGTGGCCCAGCCTCGTTCTTTAAGCAGCTCTGCCAGCGTTGTCTGTTCCGCCTCAAGGTAAAATCCTCCGTTATCCCTGACTCCGTGATAAGATGGATAGGTGCCGGTAAAAATGGAAGAATGGGAAGGAAGAGTAAGAGGCGACTGGCATACGGCATTTTTGAATAAGATTCCGGTTTCAGCAAGATGGTCGATGTTTGGAGTTTCCACATTATCGTAGCCATAACATCCTAAATGATCAGCTCGCGTAGTGTCGAGGGTAATAAATAAGATATTTAGTTCCGATACATCCAAGGAACCCATCATTTTTTTTATTTCACTACTGTATGCCGACTTTCTTGTGAAGAGAGACTTTGAGAAAGAAAAATAAATCACTATGGCAACTATCAAAACTCCAATAAAAAGAAAAACCATAGGCTTCCGGAAAAGAAATTTTTGGCCCGGTTCACTCCCCTTCTTTTCTTGCATCTTATTCTCCGTCTCAGCATCCAACAGGGCTTTGACTTCTGAGTCGGTCCTCTTCAGATTGAACTGTTTCAGGGCACGGCGTATAGAGTCTTCTGATACTCCGAGTTTTTTTGCCAGCGATTCATCAGAATTGCGGCGAAAACTATCTCTCAGGTATCGCTTCTGTTTTTTCGTTAATTTCATCTTAACCTTCACAAACTAATTTCTGACCCAAAAAATCGCGTCCAATTTTATTTTATCAGATTTTATAGCAAATAAGAAAAGAAATTGTCAAACCTCGAAATTGTCAAACCTCTCATTGTCTTGATCGCGGTATTGACTTCCTATTTTTCCGTATGCTATAAATTGATTTAAAAATTGATGGAAATGAAAGGATATCACAAACATACTTTGTCCCTGTTTCCCTATGAAAACACAGAAGCAGGTTCATCCTGCTTCAAGGCCTTACGGAAATTGCATTGTATAAAGAACTTCTGAATCGAGCTCAAAATTCCCTGATATTCCCAGCAGAAAAGAATGCATGGTGATAAAATGCAGTCAAACGATAATTCAATTCCTCTGAATATAAGCCGGATCCAGTTCATAATCCTAATCCTTTTTTTTCTTTCCGGTGCCTGTGGGCTTATTTACGAAGTCATCTGGCAGAGAATGCTCAATCTCATTTTCGGCAGTACGACTTTTGCCACAGCTACCATACTGGCTTCTTTCATGGGCGGACTGGCCCTCGGCAGTTTATTTTTTGGAAGGTTTGTAGATAAACACAAAAAACCTCTTAAGCTTTACGCCTTCTTGGAGGCTGGTATCGGAATATTTGCCATTCTATTTCCTTTAATACTTTCAGCGTTGAACACTCTTTATGTGAGCTTCTACGGGAATCTTCATACCAGCTTTTACATCTTCAGCCTGATAAAATTTGCCGGCTGTTTTATAGTCCTGTTCATCCCTTCATTTTTAATGGGGGGAACGCTGCCGGTCATCAGTAAATTCTTTGTCAGAAAACACAAGCGACTGGGCTGGGGCATCGGAAGCCTGTACGGCATCAATACCCTTGGTGGAGTCATCGGGACTTTCAGTGCCGGTTTTATCCTTATCTCAATGTTTGGAATAAAAGAGGCCACGTATTTTGCTGCATTCATCAACATCCTCATTGCTGTTGTTATCCTGGTTTTAGACAGATTCGTGGTCTCCGAGGATTCAGCTATACGGGACGGAACAACCCAGGAAGATAAGGAGGAAGGCGAAATCCACCAGGAAGCATATTCCTGCAATATTTCTAAGGTCGTTTTACTCGTCTATGCCTTGTCCGGTTTTTGTGCATTGGCATACGAAGTGTATTGGACGAGGACTCTTGTCTTCTTCATGAGCAACACGACATATTCATTCCCCATTATGTTGACGACATTTCTATTCGGATCAGCTTTGGGCAGCCTCATCTTTGCCAAATGGATTGATAAAAGAAAACAATTGCTCAACATGCTGTCTATCATTGAGATACTCATCGGAGTATTCGCTATTTTTTCCATATGGACATTCAGCAAAATCGGAGATTTCACTTCTCAATTCTGGGTAAGCTTAGGAAAAAACTGGTATGCCAGTGTCGGAGTATACTTCATCAGTTCTTTCTGCATCATGTTTGTTCCAACATTCCTCATGGGTATTGCTTTTCCACTCGTCGGCAAAATCTATACCGATCTCAAGAGAATGGGCCGCAGCATTGGGAACATCTACTCTGTAAATACTCTGGGCAGCGTTTTGGGCTCCCTCTCAGCCGGTTTCATTCTCATCCCTCTCTTAGGCATCACCAGGGGTATAATCGTGATCGCCATGCTCAATTTCATATTAGGTATAACAGTATGGCTTGCCAATCCATCCACAAATCAAAAGGTAAAATGGGCGGTTCTCTCTGGCATCGTTCTAGCTGTTGGGATTGGCGGCTTCACGATCTCATTTTCAAAATCTCTGGGTCTTTACAGCCCCTGGTTTGTCGATCTAAAAAAAGGAGGCAGGATTCTTTTCTACAAAGAAGGAACTTCGGCTACGGTCACGGTCCATCAATGGCCGCCGGATCCTTTTGATAATAAAACTCACAAGGTATTGGAAGTCGACGGAATAAACGTCGCCGGGACTTATCCCGGTCTTCGAATCACACAAAAATTGCAGGGACATGTGCCCCTTCTCCTCTACAAGGCTTTCAGCGGAAAGGACCCAAGAAATGTTTTCATACTGGGATTGGGAAGTGGTGAATCTTCATATTCCATAACACGCCATAATATAAAAAAAGTGGATTGTGTAGAACTTGTTGCCGCTGAAGTGAGTGCTCTTCCTTATTTCCTGGAGGTGAACAGAAACATACTCCATAATCCCAAATTTAACCTTAAAATCGGTGACGCCAGGAATTTCCTTTTAGCAGATAACGAATATTATGACGTCATAGAGAGCGATTCTGTCCATCCCATGATAGACATCAATACCCATACCAAGGAGTATTTTGAAATATGCAAGAAAAAGCTTTCTAAAAACGGCATTTTCTCTACCTGGATACCATTGTTTAGCCTGTCCGAACAGAATTTTATGATTCTATTAAAAACATTCCAATCCGTCTTTCCCAACTTCACTATATGGTTTTCTCCAACCCACAAGACAAGGCATGCCCTTCTAATCGGAACAACAACAGAATTGAAAATTGATTTCCAATCATTTAAGGAGGAACTGCAAAATCATGAAGTCAAGAAAAGCCTGGAAGAGGCAGGCATGAATGATATATTTTTTCTTCTAAGCTGTTTTATCACGGACAACAATATGTTAGGGAAATACATCGAAGATTCCATAGTTAATACGGACAACAATCTTTACCTTGCTCACAACATTCCCAAGCAGGAATTAATGGGTGAAGAAACTGTCCCCATATTATTAGAGCTAATGAATAAGCTGAGCACACCCGTATTTCCCTATTTAGTCAATACCGGCGAAGATGAGACAATGATAAAAAGGGTTTTGGAAGAACGTTTAGAGGCAAGAAAGCATGTGATTCAAGGAATCGCTTATGCCTCTAAAAACGACTACAGAAACGAGATTTCCGAGTTTCATCAGGCACTTACTGTTAATCCTGAAGACGAAGGCACCAGATACATGCTAAAACTTGCACAGAGCAAGGTGTCCCTCGTCCAAGGATTGTCCTACCGCAAATCTGGAAACGTTGATAAAGCCATTCAGGAATACCAGAACGTGCTTGACAATTTTCCATGCGCCAGAGAAGCCCTTTACAATCTGGGACTCAGCTATATTGCGAAAGGAGAGTTCAAACAAGCCGAAGAGGTTCTTCAACAGGCCTTGGAGATAGACGCCCAGGACGCTCACATCTTCAACAGCCTGGGCGCCGTTTACATGAATATGGGAATGTACGAGAAGGCTGAAAGCAACTTCAAGAAGGCCATCCAATTGGATTCCAACTATCTGCTCCCCCATGCAAACCTTGGCAAGCTGTACATTGGCAGAGGCTTGAACGAAGAGGCGCTAAAGGCACTGAGGAGAGCGGTAGATATCGATCCGAAGTTCATTGAAGGCCGCTACCTGATTTCCATGATTCACGCACAAAACAACGAGCCTAAAATGGCAATAAAACAATTGAAAAAGATACTAAAAATTGATCCTCATTTTGAACCGGCTCAGACCGCTTTAAAAGAATTGATGTCAAGATAGAGAGCCGTAAACTGTCTCTTTATAAGGGATTCTCAGAGAATATTCTAAGCTTCACTTCTTTTTCAATCACATCTCGCTCTTCAGGGCCTGTAATTTTGATTTTCAACACATGCTCTCCGGCCTCCAGAGTCCCAAGATCCAGCTTGAAGACCCCGCTCCAGACTTGCGACTTCTTGCGGCGAATAATCTGTGTACCCTTCCCGGAATCGGATATCAACGCCCTTGCGCTTCACACGGACTTTTATCTTGTGGTACTTATCATCCGCCTCTTCTCTCCGGGGATAAAAACTCAGTTGATAGTAGTGATTCAAATCCGTCTTTATCACCTGGCGAAAGGCATTGTATTTTCTCCCTCCCAGCAGCACCTTGCCACCCGTGCCTTCAGACAACCATTTTAAATTCTGTATCATCCATACTCTCTCTTTCCTGCCCAAATTTTCATACTCATCGGCATGTTCTAAATCTTCATGGACTGCAACGTCCTCCTCAAAAAGAGCTCTCTTAAACGGGCCGGGATCTAATGAGTAGAAAGACACATTGTAGGAATTGGCAAAACGAACGATCTCCTCCAGGCCCGCTTTATTTGTGAGCTGGAGAAACATAGCCTCATGGCCGAGCTTTACAAGAGACGTCAGCTCGTCTATAAGCTTTTCCTTACCCTGATTGAGCTCTCTCTCCCATGTGTTGATACCGTCAAAGAGGACAACCAGCTTCTTTCTTGGAACCGGAGAGACAACCTTCTCTGTCTCTTGCGTAACCTCCAACCCCCTCTCTTCAAAGCTTATGAGCTCAAAGGAGTTTATGGCAACCCTCTTCCCGTCTTCAAAAAGCTCAAAATCCTCCCTGGTTAGATCCTTTACGAATTCCCCATCCCTGGTCACAATCACATCGACCAAGGCCAGCCTGACTTCGACTTCATGCCTCTCCTGCGGCAGGGAC
>DAOUYU010000101.1 GCA_030673995.1 Candidatus Aminicenantota bacterium | reverse complement strand
TAATCTCAATAAATACCAGCCATTTATCACCTTAAGCCAGGGAGCCACTTCTCCTTCCTTCAATTTCTCCACAGCCTGTTCCAGGCTTTCCGCTAATTGACCTTTCTTATAGCGTCCCATATCTCCCTGTTTTTCTTTCGTTGCATCCTCAGTATACTCTCCGGCTAATGCAGCAAACTCCTCTCCAGAAGCAAGTTTCTCGCTGATCTCTCGCTTTTTGGCCTCAATTTCTTCCTCGCTTCTTTGCTCAGCAGAAATGTAAATGCCTCTCAATTTATACTCCGAGACCTCTGTGAATTCTTCCGGATGAAGCTTGTGATAATTTACGATTTCTGCATCATCGATGACGATGCTTCCCATGACTTGCTGATAGATAATTCCTTCTCTCAGAATTCGCTCGCTTAGCTGTTTTTTAAATCCATCAAAAGTCATGCCCTCCTGTTGAAGAGCCCGGATGAGCTCTTCATCCGATTCCATGTTATTCTCTTTCTTCACATTTTCCAGCTGCATTTTCAGTTCTTCTTCCACTTGAAGATCCATTTTCCCGGCTTCCTGCAGAAGGAGAATATTTGTTATGATGCTGTCTAAGAGAGTTGCTTTCACTTGGGCATAGGCCCTTTCAAAAGCTTCCCCTTGATACTCTGCACTGAGCATCCTGTAAACAGCGTCATGCTCTGCCTTATATTGAGAGAGGGTGATAATGTCCTCATTCACAATGGCTACAATTTCTTCAACGACTTCCTGCCCGCAAAGAAACAGTATTCCCGATAATATCAAAAGAAGAAAAAGAATGGCTTGTCTTTGTTTCATATATCATTCCTTTGATAAGGGAAAGTCAGATTCTCAAGATAGAAATTCCATTCCATATTTTTTTCCAGTTCCTCAATGTGCATGGAGAGAAGCTGCTTGATTTTTTGGTCCAAGATCATCACTTTTATCTTCGAGGAAGCATCACTTTCCGAAATGAGCTCCGATTCGTATTTTTTATCCAATCTAAAGATATGAAAGCCATACACAGACGACAATACAGAGCTTGTCTCTCCTTCATCTAGAGAAAATATCTCTTTCTCCATTTCAAAGGGAAGCTGGCCCATCTCGAATACACCCATCTCTCCTCCCTTATCCGCTTCCAGCCCGGTTGATTCTTCCCTGGCAATCTTTCTGAAACTTTCTTCCGTAGAAGTCTTCACTCTTTCCAGGATTTCTATGGCTTTATCTTCAGTCTTCAATAGTATCTGGCTGACTCTAACCCTCTCGGGCCGGAAAAAATCCCGCTTATGAAGATTATAGTACTCTTTTATTTCGCCTTCTTTGACCTCAATGTCCTTTACAAATTCGTAAGTATATTTTTCTACCAACAACCTATCAAACAAAACATCCGTGTTCATTTCCTCTCCTTGGACTTTGCTCTCCTCAGACCTCAATTCGTTTGATAACTTTGCCAAATATTCTTCTTTCTCCTCCCAGGTCAAATTTATATTCTTATTTCTTGCGGCCTGCAAAAGAATCTTTTCCTCCACGAAGTTATCGAAAAGGCGACTTAGAGAGACAACTGTTAAATCTGACAAGTCATCTCCGAAAATTACGGAAACATACTTTTCAAAATCAGAATTAAAATAGAAAGAGTCTTCAACACTCATAATAATGTTATCCCTTTTCTCTGCATCACCAAGATCAAAGCCCTCAGACCCTTTTTTTGTATCTTTCCCTCCGCACTGTGTGAAAAGAAAAAGAAAAAATCCCGTTAGGAAGATGAAGAACATTCCTTCTCTTGAACCGATTTTTCTCATGTTTTTAGGAAGAATCCACGTTCATTATATTATATGAAGATAACTCCTTCAAGAAAGATATCGTTGCCATCATAATTTCCGTCTCATCTTCAGCCTGAAGGGAAAGGGTCATAACTCCCTGAGGAGTGATAGAGCCCGAGTATCTCTCTATAAGATTGGTTATTCGGGTCAGATTGGCGGACGAAGAAGGGTAAAATTTAAATATTATTTTCTTTCCTACACGGGCAATAGAGTTGATCTTTATCTTATGCGCCAGGTATTTGACTATGCCGTAACGAAGGAGATTTTCAGCACTCGAAGGAAGAGGACCGTACCTGTCTTCAATTTCCTCTTTTATCTTTTCAATCTCATTCATAGTCTCCACAGAAGAGATTCGTTTATACAGGTTAAGCCTTAGGTTTATCTGGGGAAGGTAATCCTTTGGAATACGTATGTCGACTTTTAAATTTATCTCACTCTTGGCTTCTTCCCTCGACTCTCCTCTGAGTTCCTTTACAGTCTGCTCCAAAAGATGCATGTAATAATCAAAGCCGACTGCTTCCATATATCCATGTTGTTTTGAGCCTAAAAAATTCCCGGCTCCCCTGATCTCCAAGTCTTTTGCCGCCAGACGAAAGCCAGATCCCAATTCAGAAAATTCCTGGAGGGCCTTCAAGCGCTTTTTGGCTAAACAGCTAAGGTCGGCGAAGGGAGGAACAAGAAAATAGGCAACCGCCTGGCGCGAAGAACGGCCTACCCTCCCCCGGAGTTGATAAAGTTGAGCCAGCCCAAAAAGGTCTGCGTGTTCAACAATGAGTGTATTCACAAGAGGAATATCTATTCCATTCTCGATAATCGTTGTTGAAACCAGGACATTATATTTCAGGTTTATAAAATCAATCATCCTTCTTTCCAAGGCAGCACTTGACATCTTTCCATGGATAACAACCACTTTCGCCTGCGGTACTAACTTTTCAATCATACGGGCAACCTTATCAATGTCTTCGATCCTGTTGTGGATATAATACACCTGGCCTCTCCGAGCGAGTTCCATTCTCACAGCCGAAGCGATAAGTTTCAAACGGAAAGGAGTCACAACTGTATGGATGGCCAGTCTGTCTCTTGGTGCGGTCTCAATCAGGCTTATATCCCTGAGGCCTGTTAGAGATAAATTCAATGTCCTCGGAATGGGAGTCGCACTCAGGGTGAGTACATCGACATCGGTCTTCATTTTTTTTATTTTTTCCTTGTGATTGACTCCAAATCTCTGTTCTTCATCGACGATCAAAATGCCTAAATCACGAAACTCAACATCCTTGGAGAGAAGGCGGTGGGTCCCGATGAGAATATCAACCAGCCCTTTCTTGAGATCTTCAATAATCTTTGCCTGCTGGCTTTTTGTCCGAAGCCTGGTAAGACTTTCTATCCTGATCGGAAAGAGAACCATCCTGTTTCGGAAAGTCTGTAGGTGCTGGCTGGCAAGTACAGTGGTGGGACAGAGAACAGCCACCTGTTTTCCGTCCATAACCGCCTTGAAGGAGGCTCGAATAGCCACCTCAGTCTTGCCATAGCCCACATCTCCACAGAGCAGACGGTCCATAGGGGATTCCACTTCCATATCTTTCATGACCTCTTTTATTGTTCTCAGCTGATCTTCTGTTTCTTCATATTCGAAAGTTCTCTCAAACTCAGATTGCCAGGCACCTGCAGGGCTGAAGGCAAATCCTCCCACGGCTTTCCTTCGAGCATAAAGATGCAGCAGCTCTCTAGCCATTTCTTCAATGGCCTTCTTTACCCTGGCTTTTGTTCTCTCCCACAACGGACTTCCAAGTTTATTGAGGGCGGGGGCACTTGAGCCGACTTTTGAATATTTTTCAACCAGATTGAGGTCTTCAACCGGTACAAAAAGCTTATCTTCATCTTTATACAGGATCTCGATGAATTCTCGATTCATGGCGTCTATGCCTATCTTCACCAGCCCTTTGAAAATTCCTATCCCACAATCTGCATGGACGACATAATCATCTGCTCTAAGGTCCTGGAAATGAGAAAGAAAGGGTTTCACCCGTGGACGAGAAACGATGATTTTTTCTTCTGTAAAAATGTCCTTTTCCGAGAAAAAACTGATTTTTTCATTCGGATAACTGAATCCATAGCGAAGGTCTCCGACAAGAAGTACAATCTCTCTCTTTCTAGGAGAAACAAAAGCATCTGGAGCATCGAGATATAAAATTTGATGTTCTGAGAGGAGGCTGGCTAATTTCTCTCTGACTCCCTGACTCGAAAAAAAGATGAAGCATATCTCACCTTCTTTCTGAAGTCTTTTTAAATATTGAAGAAAGAAGGGAATTTTATTTTCGAATTTTGGGACAGATTGAGAGGGAAAAGAAAATGTTTTTTTTCTTTCTCTTGGAGTAAACTCCCGCCAGCGGACCGCCTTTTTTTTAACCTGTTCCCAGAGTTCGGGCGGATACATTTCATCAGGGGAAAGAGTGAACTTACTTTCCTCTTTGAGTTTCTCAAACTGTTCGCTTAAATCCTTTGTGGCTTCTTCCCATTCTTTTTCAACCTCGTCAAAATCATCAATAATGAGGAGTGAATCTTTAAGATAATGAGTGAAGGGCACAAAATGCTCTTTATGAAGAAGAGAAAGATAGACAAAGGAAGGGAAAAAATCTCCCTGCTTGATCCGGGCGATTTTCTCCTCTGCGTCTCTCGAAAAGCGCCCTCCTCCTCTGCTTATCGCCGATCTTTCCCACTCCTCAAGAAATTTCGCAGAGCCTGGAAATTCCCTGAGAGAAGGAAGGAGAAGACCATCCATTTTTTTTATTGTACGCTGAGAAGAGGGGTCAAATTCTCGAATGGAGCCAAGTTTATCCCCGCTGAATTCAATCCGAAAAGGAAAAGCCTGCCATGGAGAAAAGAAATCAACAACGCCTCCACGCCAGGCGTATTCTCCCGGAGAATTGGCTAAATCCTCCTGAAGATACCCGTACTCACCGAGTGTTTTCAAGATCTCGTCACGTCCTGCATCCATTCCATTTTCCAACTCTAAAAAGAATCGCTTCAGGTTCCGAGGGTTGGGAAAAGGCTTAATCAGGCCAAACAGCTGAGTCAGGATAAGGGAGGAAGGATGACAGGTCAAGTTAAAGAAAAATTTCATCCTGGAGGAGATTGAATCAAGTGAAGGGAAAATTTCCTGGTAAGGATTTTCTGAAAGAAAAGGAAGTGAATCAATTTCTATATCAGAGGAAAACTGTGATAAATAAAACCGGCTCTGTTCTTCCATTCGGGAAAGAGAAGAGGAAGCAGGCTGGATAAAGACAATTCTTTTCTTTGATTCCAGAGCCAGGAGGGAAAGAAAATAAGGCTTGAACGGCTCCGCTAATCCTGCCACTTCCAGATTTTTCTCACCCCGTTTTATGGCCTGGAGAAACTTCCTGAATTCCTCCGTTTCTTTCAGAAAACCTAAACTCATACAGCTATTATACTCAACGCCATAAGCAAGACAAATGCGTTTCTTCGTGAAAGAAAAAGAGGGACCCCTATTTACTGGTTACATTCTCCACCAGTAGGAAAATTTTAGAAAAATACTGTAATTGGTCTGGCCGTATTTGCCTGATTCGCCTCTTAAAAGATTATTGTCAACTCCAAGGAAGAACACGGTTCCCGGTCTCAAGATCCAGCTTACAAGAAAGCTTCCGTAGATCTGCTTGGCATAATGATCGTAGTCTACGATTGCCCTGAGAGAAAGAGCTTTGGACAACTGGTATGTTGTTCTCTGTCGAAAAACATTGAAATCATAGACCTGCTCTCCTCCTCTCTCCTCCCAGAAAGTCTGTTTCCTGAAACTCACAGACGCCTGAAGTCTCTTACTAGGCTTTGCAGTAAAATAGAACACATATGTATTGTTCCAGCCAAGAAATGGATCATCAGGGTCATAATAGATGCTGTGTCCTCTCTCGTAATAAAAGCCAAATGGAAGCCACCCGATAAGATTGGCCTCGCCGTTAACGCTCAAAGATTTAATGTTGAAATCAATTCCCTCATACCTTTCCATTCGCGACTGAAAAGAAGCGTAAATCTGGCTGAACTCAGTAATCCTGACCTGGAGATCTGCCCTTGCCCATGAATCAATGAGAAGGTCTCCAAAATATCCGTACCTTTTTCCTGCATTGAGACCGAGCCTGATCTGATTTAAATATTTTTTCTCTGGATACAACCTGAAGGATGTGTATGCACCAAAGGACCTGTAATCCACCCTATTGACATAGCCGGAGGAGGCTTCAAAATCAGGATGCATCGACATCCAGTACAGACCCCCTCCCCAGTGTTTGGAAAAGTAAGATAAATCAGCATACAGCGCCGGAGCAACTTCTGTTTCCTTTTCCTCGAACTTCGACTTTGAACCTATAGCTTGAAAACTGAAAAAGAATTTATTTTTCAATTTGAACTGCCCATCCACGCCAAGAACCCTGTTGTAGGAGCCATCGATCTCTTTATCGGCCAGGCAAAAACCGAGATAGGACTCTTTGAAAACATCGGCCTTCACTCGAAAGATATTGAAAAGGGCATTATC
>DAOUYU010000131.1 GCA_030673995.1 Candidatus Aminicenantota bacterium | reverse complement strand
TATTCTTTTCTCTCTTCTTGGATCTTATTTTCTAAATACCAGTTTGAAAAAAGGTCTCGTTAAATGACTTTTTGGAACATCGCTTTAAACGATTTAAAACTTACAGTCAAAGACAAAACGTTTTTTTTATGGCTCCTTGTTTTTCCTCTTCTTTTTGCCTTTATTTTTGGACTGGCTTTTCCCGAGCCTTCAGAAGGAATTCAAAAAGTCACTCTAAATGTTTTAGACAGAGATAACAGTTTCCTCTCTAAAGCCTTGCTATCGGAGCTCGAAGGTGAGAAATACACAACCAAAATCTTAGAGAGCGAAGAGAGTAAAACAATAAGGACCCTCATCATTCCTGAGAATTTCTCCAGCGACATTTTTGAGGGAAAAAAGGTTGAACTTATCCTTGAGAAAGAAGCGGGAAGTAATATTGAAGCCTCCCAGACTGCCTATTCTCATATTTTAAAAGGGATAATTAAAATTTTAGCTAACCTTGCCTCTTTAACTCCCCAAAGTGAGAAAGAATTCGCAGAAAAATATGATGAGCAGAGGTTAGAAAGACTTGTTGCTCTGAGAGCGGAACGGGCAGGAAAGCTGAGAAGTATACCTGCCGGTTTTAACCACATGATTCCATCCACTTCTGTGATGTTCATTCTTTTTACTATACTTATGTACGGTGGGATTATCCTTCTTCAGGAACGTCGAGAAGGTCAACTGGAGAGGATCTATTTAAGTCAAGCCTCTTTTTCTTCCATTATCGCCGGAAAATGGTTAAGCCGTCTTTTCCTGGGGATGCTTCAAATAATGATTCTCTTTTTGGCAGGAAAAATCCTGTTTAAGACTTACTTCGGAAATTCAATCCCGGCGCTTTTCCTTGTGGCTCTATTTTTTTGCGGAACCATTGCCGGTATGAGTATTCTTTTAGGAAGCATTATCAGGAAAGAAGAAGTGCTTGTCGTCTTTAACATTCTCTTTGCCAATCTCATGGCTGGACTAGGAGGCTGCTGGATGCCGAGGGAACTCTTTCCGCCCGGATTAAAAACGGCAAGCTTCATCTTTCCTACAGCGTGGACAATGGATGCCTTCGACAAGTTAATTTTCTTTGGCTATGACTTGAAATCGGTTTCTCTCAACATCTTCGTCCTTTTCCTCTTTTCGCTTGTGTTTTTCTTCTTAGCTGTAAAATTCATCAAATTGAGAAAAGTCTGATCCCATCTAGGATAAGATACAAGACATTATGAAAAATAAGAAATTCGAGTCGGTCCTCTTTACTCCGATTAAAATTGGAGCAATTGAAATCCCAAATAGGTATGTTCGGTCAGCCACTCATGACTTCATGGCTTCTCATGACGGTTCGATCACAGAAAAACACATCTCGCTCTTTGAAAATCTGGCCAGAGGAGAGGTTGGGCTCATCATCACCGGGCACGCCTATATTAATCCCGGTGGTAAAGCCAGCCCCTATCAAATTGGAATCTACGCCGACGATCTGATCGAAGGATTAAGTCAGATCACTGGAGCCGTTCACAGATATCCATCGCGTATTTTTCTCCAGCTCTCTCATGCAGGACGACAGACAAACCCCAAACTCTGCGGAACAACACCCCTTGCTCCTTCTTCCGTCTATGAGCCCATCTTTAAAATCACGCCGAAGGAGATGAGCCATGAAGAAATCAAGGCTGTTATTGGCAACTTTATCCAGAGCTGCCACAGGGCAAAACAAGCTGGCTTTGACGGAGTTCAGCTCCATGTAGCACATGGCTATCTCCTCAGCAGTTTTATCTCGCCCTACACCAATAGAAGAAAGGACGAGTGGGGAGGCCCTCTATCCAACCGCCTCCGCATTGTGGTTGAAATAATCCGGGGCATCAAAGGACTGGAAGGAAAAGAATTTCCTCTAATCGTGAAATTAAACTCATCTGATTTTTTGCCTCACGGACTGAAGCTGGAAGAGAGTATCGAGATAGCAAAAATTTTGGAAAAGGAAGGAATTGACGCCATTGAAGTCAGCGGCGGAATGGCCGAAGCTGGTAAAGGGTCTGTCTGGAAAGGGCTCCGCTCTGAAGAGGAAGAAGCCTATTTTGTCGACAATGCGGCCAGAATCAAAAAGGCTCTATCCATTCCAGTTTTCGCCCTGGGTGGGATCAGGTCTTTTTCGGTTATGGAGAAAATTATTGAAAAGGGCAAGTCTGACCTCATTTCTCTGAGCCGCCCCTTTATTCGCGACCCCTTTATGGTTATGAAGTTTCGAGCCGGAATGATACAAAAATCAGAATGTATCTCCTGCAACAAATGCTTTAACCTGAGGGGCATCTCCTGTGCAGAACTCAAGAAAAAGGGAGATAATAGTTAATTGGCATTGCCCAGGGTGACTGAGCACGCAGTCACTATAAATAATTCAGGCTATTCGATTATCTTATAATTCACTCCATCAAAGCGGACGATAGTTTTTTTGGCGACAGAGAGAAACTTCGCTATTCCAGGCTTTTCAGTCAGGAGTCGAAAATATTCCTCTGAGTTAAAACGAATCTCTTTTATCCGGCTTCCTTCTTTATAATCGCTGTCAATCCAGAAGCCATCCTTCAGGTAAAATGTCTTCTCTCCCTTGTATCTGATCTTCCGGGAAATCACCCGGGCAGCATGAGCCTCTCCCTTTAATCTCTGGGTCACTCTTGCTATTTTTACTGCACCCGCTCCTGTCACCTTGCGAGCAAAAAGAGCCTCTTCTGCCTCGGGAGCCGCCGCATCAAGAGTGCGCCTCTCTTTGTCAGTTACGAGAAATGATGTGTAAGGAGTCACGATTCCATATTTCAATCCAAGTTTTTTAACTTCTTCAACGAGTTCTTTCGCTTCTCCATGGAACCGGATCTCTTCGAGAAGATAACCGATCTTCCGTGTCGCCCAAAGTCGTGGCAGAAAATTGTACGATTCATCTTTGGTCAATTTTTGACCTCTGAGAACAAACTTTTTCTCCTTCTTCATGACTTTTCCCGAAAGCATTACTGTCACCGGCCCTCTACCTCTATATTTTCCCACCAGTATGAGCTGTGAGCCCTTAAACAAATCAGGCAGAACTCTCGGATACACTTCCTTGACTTCAATACCTTTGAAGTCGATATCCAGATCAGAAAGAAGAGGCGATGATATTTTTTCATAATAATTCGATATGGCTACTTCAAGATTCTCGCCTTCATCAACATAAACCGAAGTTCCTCGGTTTTCAGTAGAAATCCTGTCCAGAAGCTCTGTGTTGACATCATATCCGACTCCAAAGACGAATATACGGGTCTTGAGATCATTGGCTTTACCAAGGTTTCTCATTATTTCTACACTATCGGTAATACCTACTGTAGGCAGTCCATCTGTTAGAAACAGAACATAGTTTGGCCTCTCTCCAGCCTTTACCATCTTTAGGGCCTGAAGCAACGCTTCATTGATGTTCGTTCCCCCGGAATCTTCTATATCATCCACGAAACGGAGAGCTCTCTCCCTGTTCTCAGGATTGGCGGCGACAATCTCTGAAGAGAACACGTTCACTCCATCATCAAAATCCACAAGAGAAAACTTATCCTTTTCGCCTAGATGATTCACAACAAAACGCACAGCCTCTTTGGCCTGCTTCATTTTTTTTCCGTTCATACTTCCAGAACTATCGATGACAAAAATAATATTTTTATTGAGGATCTTCTCTTTTTTGCTCACATAAGAGGGGGAAGCCAGGAACATGAAAGTGTTCTCTTCAGCGCCTTCCCAGTTCATGAACGAAAGCCCGATATCATCAGGAGAAAAGGAGTAATAGAGAACAAAGTTTTTGTCCGGCTTAATATTTTCCCCTTCAAAACTCACTCTTGCCCGACCTTCTCCTTCTTTTTTGACAGAGACTTTATGAGAAGATGAATAAATATTGGAAAGAGGTACCTTCGATTCAATTCTTACCGAGACTGTAACGTCTTTTATAGGATGCAGAGAAAATCTTTCTGTATCTAAAGGATAGACATAACGAACGAGATTTTTCTCCGCCTTCAAGACCTCTGTATAAGACAGTCTGATTCTTTTTTCACCGTGAGCAGGAATAGGATAAACTCGAGCTCTGAACATGTTGCGTCCTACATATTCAAGAAGAGCAGGGTCTTTTAATCTCCGCACAATATCTTCATAGATTCGGCGGGCCTTATCCCGGTCGAGAATTTCTCCTTCGACTTTCTTATCTCCGATATACATGGCAAATTCAGAAATGGAAGATCGCTCGGGTAAAGGGAAAATATAGACCCCTTCTATATCTCTGTGAAAATTATTGATAAAAACCTGATCGATGGAAGTTTTCGCAACCTGATTAATAATTTCAACATTTACCCTGTGGTACTTCACAGTCAGAGGTGGAATCCTCACTCCTGGTTTTGGCCTGGGAATGATAAATCCGTCTGCAAAAAGATTCGCTCCCAGGAAGTGAAAGAGAAAGGCGAAAAAAATCACACTACATATCTGAAATGGCCTGCTGTTTCTCATTTTCTTGCTCCTAAAATGGCACATCTTTTTCTGTCTCATAGATTAAAACTTCTTTTTTTTAAAGAAAGTTCCAAAATGAGGAGGATCAGTCATCTCTATCTTTAAGCAAATCTTCTATTCTTTTTTTCAGCGCACACACAGAGCTAAATATTTCAGCATTTAAGGAGGCAAATCTCTCTTTGTCTTCATTGAGAATAAAGATGTGAGGAATGTCCGCCTCGTTGGCAGCTTTGACATCAAAATGGGAATCTCCCACAACACAACATTCCTCCCTCCGCAGCTCTAATTTTTTAAGGACAGCAAGAAAAGGAGCGCCCGACGGTTTCCAAAGTCCACTTTCCCGGGAAATGACACAATCAAACACAAGATCAAATTTCTTTAAAAGCAAAGAGACATTCTTCTGTGAATTATTCGTTACAAGGGCTTTCTTTACATCATGAACACTTAAAAAATTTAAAAACTCACGCATCCCTTTCTTCAATCTGGCATTTTGAGTAGCCTCGTTTTCATATTTCTCCAACACTTTCCATTTTTCTGATCTTTCAGGCTCTTTCAGGTTGTTGAGGTGAGCCAGAATGGGTTGTCCTCGAGTCATCAATTCTTCTTTTATCTGTTTCCAGTCATAAGACACATCTACAACTGTCCCATCCATGTCAAAGATGACGCACTGTAGTTTCACAATATATTCCCTCATCTTCTATTCCAAGAAAATCAACTCCATTTTAGTCCACTTCATCATCTCTTCTGGACTCTGCCAACCTCAAAAAGAGGC
>DAOUYU010000089.1 GCA_030673995.1 Candidatus Aminicenantota bacterium | reverse complement strand
CCAGTTTGTCACAAAGGATGCATTTTAAAATTGTGACGCGTGGATGACTCACTGGAGTATATTCCGGAAGTTTCTTTTCGATACCTACCACTTCGAATGCTCTCAGGGGGATATCCGAAGCGCTTTGGACAGAACGGCTTGAAAATTTTGTCCTGTCGTAGACGGCGTATACACCGGGGGGGAGTTTCTTTTTAGGGCGAATGCGAAACAGTTCCGGACGATTCGGTACGGTCCTGCCTGTAGTTGTATAAGTTCCTACAACGGTCCATTTTCCGAAGTCCAGGAGGCTCTTTCTTTCTACGCCGCATGATTTCTTAAAAAATTCCGGGCCAGGAGGCTCTCCGTGAAAATCTACCGCCCGAAGTTTTTCAAAATACCAGAGTCGCCCTAAACTCAATTGTTTCGAGTTCAATCCCGGCTCATAGATAAAAATGGTTGGACGCTGTTCTTCCACAGCTAATTCAGGCTTAGAATCGAGGCCGAAGATCCCCCAACGGCTGCCAGGACCGGAGAGTGGGGCCTTTTTCGTCGCTGTGATTTCAGGGAGTTTGACCAACTCACCGCTTTTCAGAATATAATACCCAAAAGATCCGGGAAGGTTTTCGATAGTTTGGGCGTTACAAAAATGAGATACAAAAAAAATTATTAATAGAAGTGAAACATTCCCCAGGAAGATTTTTCTCACTTCCCCATCCCCTTTATGTGGGTACTTTAATAGATTATATTTAAAAAGTATTAGTAATAATCTGTCTTAAGCCATTCTGCTAACAGCCATACTGTTCATCTGAAAAGTTGATATTATTTATAAATTAATTTTTTGTCAAGATATAAGATTAAAATTGTGAAGGGCTAAAACCGGCATTGGGTAATTCAATTTGAGTGCCAGATAGATCTATGTTATTATTTTGGTAGAAATAAGTAAGTACAAATTGAAATGTCAGAAGGAGAAAAATTGTGAAAAGATTGTCATATAGAATTTTATTGAGACCTGAACCAGAAGGAGGCTATACAGTTATAGTTCCTTCCCTTCCAGGTTGTATTACTTACGGAAAGTCTGTAGACGAGGCAAAAAAAATGGCTATGGATGCGATAAAGGCCTATTTAGAAAGTCTTAAAAAACATGGAGAACCGATACCCGATGATTCAGATATTTTGGAAGGAATGTTAGAGATTCAACTTGCCTAAGATCCCTTCTCTGACTCCCAGAAAAATTATTAAGATTTTGGAGAAGAATGGCTTCATATTGGACCATTCCACAGGAAGTCATATGGTTTATTATCATCCGGTGAAAAGAAAAAGGATTACAGTGCCTTTTCACAGGAGAGATATTTCCAAGGGGACTCTGATGGCTATCTTAAAACAGGCTGGGATTGATAGAGGAGAAATAAAGTAGAGTAGTTTTATTGACACTCATAAGGTAAATTATTAATATATATAAGCGCAAAGCACACAATATATAAGCGCAATACACATAGTAGGCGCGTAGCTCAGTGGTAGAGTGCTTCCCTGACGCGGAAGAAGTCGAGGGTTCGATACCCTCCGCGCCTACCATTTAAAGGAGTACGTATTCAAAAGGAAGAGAAGAGGATAATTATTGCTTCACCTGCCTTGTTGGGTACAAATAGATTTTGATGGTCGAATCAGTCAAGGTTAAAGGAGAGAGGTCTGTCTTTTCGGTCGAGAAAGGCACTGCCCTTCCCGATTTTATTTCCCGTCTTACGCTTTCCCGTAAATCCTTCTTGGCCAGAATCGACGAGAAAATGCGGGGTAAAAGATCCATCTGGAAAAGGACATGGAGATTCGCTTGAATTATGAAGGTTCGGCTGAGGCCCTTGATACTTTACGGCACAGTTCTGCCCATCTTATGGCCCATGCAGTACTTGAGCTTTTTCCCGGGACACAGACAGGTGTCGGACCAGCAGTGGAAGACGGATTTTTCTATGATTTCTTGAGGGATAAACCTTTTGTGCCTGAAGATCTTGAAGCTATCGAGAAGAAAATGCGCCAGATTGCCCAGGAGGATATTCCCATTCAAAAAGTTGTTTGTTCGAAAGAAGAAGCTCTTCGCCTCTTCCAGGAAAGGGGGCAGGAACTGAAAGTTGAGCTCATCGAAGAGAAAGGCGACAAGGAGGTAACAGTTTACAAGCAGGGAAGTTTTGTCGATTTCTGTTTGGGCCCCCATGTTCCATCCACGGGACACATCAAACACTTCAAACTTCTTTCTGTGTCAGGAGCATACTGGAAAGGAGACGAGAAGGGAAAGCAGCTTCAAAGGATCTATGGAACTTCTTTTTTTAAAAAGAAAGACTTGGACGCCTATCTCACCCTTATAGAAGAAGCCAAAAAGAGAGACCACCGCAAGCTCGGCGCAGAGCTGGATCTTTTCAGCTTTAACGAGAATTTGGGAGCCGGCTTGGTCCTCTGGCATCCAAAAGGAGCCACTATCAGGCACGTTATCGAAAATTATTGGTGGGAAGAGCACATAAAAGATGGCTACGATTTTCTCTACACCCCCCACCTGGCTAAACTCGATGTCTGGAGGAAAAGCGGACACACCGAGTTTTATGATGCCATGTACCCTCCTATCCTGAGTGAAGGGATTGAGTATGAGATCAGGCCCATGAATTGCCCTTTCCACGTCATGGTGTACAACTCCCGGCAGCGAAGCTATCGTGACCTCCCTCTGCGCTGGGCAGAAATGGGAACCGTTTATCGTTATGAACGCAGTGGAGTTCTTCATGGCCTGTTGAGAGTCAGAGGCTTTACCCAGGACGATGCTCATATTTTCTGCCGGGCGGATCAGCTCGAAGACGAGATCAAGAAAGTCATTTTATTAGCTTTAAGACTTTTGAATACGTTCGGCTTTAAGGATTATGACGTCTTTCTTTCTACCTGTCCCGAAAAACATGTGGGAAAACTTGAAGATTGGGACAAAGCCACTCAGGCTCTGGAGAAGGCTCTAAAGCAAACAGGGCTTGAATTTCGAGTGGATGAGGGGGAAGGAGTTTTTTACGGACCCAAAATAGATATTAAAGTGAAAGATGCCTTAAACAGGTCCTGGCAGTGTACAACCATCCAGCTTGATTTTAACCTGGCTGAAAGGTTCCAGTTGCATTATGTTGGGGAAGATGGAAAGTTCCACAGCCCCTTTCTCATCCACAGAGCAATTTTTGGTTCGCTGGAAAGGTTCTTTGGCATCTTGATAGAACAGTACAAAGGCAATTTCCCCTTTTGGATTGCTCCAGTTCAGGTGATCATTATTCCGATTTCTGATAGGCATAATGATTATGCATCCACTTTGGATAAAAAATTCAAAGAAAACGGGTTAAGATCCCAGGTTGACATTCGCCGGGAAAAAGTTGGTTATAAAGTCCGGGATGCAGAGATCCATAAGATTCCCACTCTTCTTATCGTTGGAGATAAAGAAGTCACACGCGGTACAGCTTCCCTTAGAGTTCATACGATTGGAGATCGAGGGGAAATCATTATTGATGAATTTCTTGAAAAATTAAAAGAAATGGGTAAAAATAAATCTTTGACTGTGAATCTTTAAAGGAGGCTGATCATTAGAAGGCGCACTTTTCAGAGTCGAGTAAGGAAGGCAAAACCCCACAGGATAAACGAGATGATACAAGCAAAAAAACTCAGGATAATCGATGAGAATAAAAATCAGGTCGGGGTTCTGTCTTTAGAGGAGGCTTTATCCATGGCAAAGGAGAAGGAGCTGGATTTAGTCGAGATTGCTCCCAAGGTCGATCCCCCGGTGTGTCGGATCATGGACTATGGAAAATATCTTTATGAGCTGCATAAAAAGGCTCAAGAGGCAAAGAAACACCAGAAGCAGATTCAAGTCAAAGAGATTAAATTCAGGCCAAAGATCAGCATCCACGACTACAATTTCAAGATGCGGCACGTCCAGCGGTTCCTGGAAGATGGCAATAAGGTGAAGATAACAATCATGTTGAGAGGAAGAGAAAGAGCTAAGCCGGAGCTGGCACGACAGTTTTTAGACAGGGTTTTTGGTGACATCAAAGATGCGGGATTCCAGGATGGAGGTATTCGGGCACAAAGCTGGGCTGTTTCTGCTTGGATAAGCCCCAAAAAATCAGGAGGAAAAGATGCCAAAACTAAAGACGCATAAAGGAGCCCAAAAGAGGTTTAAGGTAACGGGGAAAAAGAAGATCGTTTACAATAAAGCATATAAAAGTCACATTCTCACAAAAAAATCAGCAAAGAGAAAGAGGATGTTAGGGAAAAAAGAGCTCATCAAGGATTCAGATCGAAGCAAAATCAAGAAGATGCTGCCTTATGAATTTTGAGGGCAAACACCAAAAGCATTTCTGACAGAGGAGCAAGGAGAAGAATATGCCGAGAGTAAGAAGGGGACCCAGGAAAAAGGAGAGAAGGGCAAAGATTTTAAAATTGGCGAAGGGCTATTGGGGAGCCAGAAGTCGAAATTACCGCACAGCTAAAGAAGCAGTAGAGCGAGCTCTCCTGTATGCTTACAGGGATAGAAAAACACGAAAGAGAGATTTCAGGAGGCTTTGGATCATCAGGATAAAGGCAGCAGCAGAGAACAATGGTCTTTCCTACAGCCGTTTTATCCATGGTCTAAGACAGTTGAATATTGAACTCGACAGAAAGATTCTGGCTGACTTGGCTGTCACTTCTCCCCAGACATTTTTGCGCATCGTAGAAAAAGTCAAGAATGCAATGACCTGATGGGAAAAAAGGAGCAGAAAAAAAGGGGACTGTCCCCTTTTTCCCTGTACGCAGCGACGAAGTAATCTCACAAAATCGCGTGGGACCATGAAAGATTTTAAAGCCAAAATAAGCGAACACAAGAAACAATTCAAAAGAGCTTTAGCTCGAGTGAAGGATGAAAAATCTCTCCAGGAATTGCGTAATCTCTATTTGAGCAGGAAAAGAGGGCATCTCAGAGTACTCATCGAGGATATGAAAGCTCTCAAGCCGCAAGAGAGGCCCATGGGTGGCAAAATGATTAACAGCCTGAAGACCCTTGTTCAGGAGAAACTTGAGAGTTTAAAGGCGGAATTTTCTGCTGATGAGCCTGTATTGAGCAAATTTGACCTTACGCTCCCAGGGAGAAGAGAATACCGTGGATCTCCTCATCCAATCGTTCTTTTTAGGCAGGAGGTTGAAGATATTTTCCTAGCCATGGGTTTTTCCATTGAGGATGGCCCCGAAATAGAAACAGATTATTATAATTTTGAAGCCTTAAATTTCCCCCCTCATCATCCTGCCCGGGATGACTGGGATACTCTTTACATAACCGATGACCTGCTGCTTCGTACTCACACCTCCCCTGTTCAGATACGCGTTATGGAGAAACGAAAGCCTCCTATCAGGATTATCATTCCTGGCAAGGTCTACCGGAGGGAAACACCCGATCCGACTCATCTTCCCATGTTCTGTCAGGTTGAAGGGCTCGTGGTGGACCAGGACATTACTTTTGCCCATTTGAAAGGAACACTTGAGCACTTTCTCAAAACCCTTTTTTATGAAAAGATCAAAATAAGGTTTCGGCCGAGTTTTTTCCCATTCACCGAGCCGTCGGCTGAGGTTGACATTGAATGCACTGTCTGTGAGGGCGAAAATAAGGAATGCCGGGTTTGTAAAGGAAGTGGATGGATAGAGATTTTGGGGGCGGGTATGGTAAATCCTCAGGTTTTTAAGAATGTAAACATTGACCCGGAGAAGTATTCTGGATTCGCCTTTGGCTTAGGGATAGACAGAACAGCCATGTTTGCCTACCAAATACCGGACATGAGATTTTTCTATGAGAACGACTTAAGGTTTATAAGGCAGTTCATACAAAAATGAAAATAAGTCTGGATTGGCTCGGAGATTATGTGAAGCTCGACATCCCTATCGCTCGATTGGTTGAGAAACTGAATATGATTGGGCTATTGGTCGAGGATTGGGAAAAGAGAGGGAAGGATGTCGTCTTTGATATTGAAACCTATCCCAATCGTCCTGACACCCTTGGCCACCTTGGTGTTGCGAGGGAACTCGCCGCAGCACTAGGTCTCCGTCTTAAAAAGCAGAAGTGGGATCTGGCTGAAATAGAGGGGATGACTTCGGACCTCGTTGACGTTCAAATCTCGGATCCCAATCTCTGTTCTCGTTACTGTGGAATAATTGTAAAAGGTATCAAGGTCGCTCCCTCGCCCGCATGGTTAAGAAAAAGAATAGAAGCCGTGGATTTAAAACCCATAAACAATGTTGTCGATGTCACCAATTATGTCCTGTTCTCAACTGCTCAACCTATTCATGCCTTTGATTTAGAGAAGATCTCCGGCAGTAAGATCAAAGTGCGGCGGGCCCATAAAGGAGAAAAGTTAAGAAGCCTGGAAGCCAAAGATGTCATCTTTTCTTCCAGAATGCTGGTGATTGCTGATGAGAAAAAGCCTGTTGCCCTGGCCGGAGTGATAGGGGGAGAGGAGTCTTCTGTTCAAGAGGGGACACATGATGTGTTTATTGAAAGTGCTTATTTTGATCCCATTTCAATTCGAAAAACAGGCAAAGAAACAGGAATTTCGACGGATGCCTCTTACCGTTTTGAGAGGGGAGCCGATGTTTCTTTTGCCCCGGAAGCCGCTTTGATGGCAGCTTCCCTGCTGACCCGGTTGGGAGGGAAGGCCACGAAGGGGATTGTGGATGTCTACCCGAAGCCCAGAAAAAACAAAAAAGTCATTCTCCGCCACAAACGCATATTTGCACTTCTTGGACTGGAGATTAAGGAGGCATTCATATTAAAGACTCTCTCGAGCCTTGGATTCAAGCTCGAAGTTCAGCAGGAAGGCATCTGGAAGATCGAGGTCCCTCATTTCAGGGTTGATATTGAGAGGGAAGCAGATCTTGTAGAGGAGATCGCCCGCTTCTATGGATACGACAAGATCCCTGCTCATATTCCGCCTCTCAGAGTATTTGAGCATCCCGTAGACCAGAAAAGGGAAAAAATCAATAAATTGCGACGTTTACTCTTCCACTATGGTTTTGATGAGGTGATGAATTTCAGCTTTTCTGAACCTGAAGAAGAGTCCCGTTTTCAG
>DAOUYU010000060.1 GCA_030673995.1 Candidatus Aminicenantota bacterium | reverse complement strand
AGATGAACTGAGAAAGTTTATCATAAAAGAGATAAAGACGAATGAGAGGATAAACTCATCAAACAAAAAGTTCTATGACCGTTACTACCGCTGGGCTTCGCGCTGGCAGCCCCACATGAATTACCTTGAATTACACGATGGATTCAATCTTTACGCCAAAAGGCGCTCATCCCAGGCAAGCAAACTCTCAACGCGGCGTAAAATTACCTTTGTTGAGGAAACTCCCGAGCTCATGGATGAGACAGCACAAGGGAGTTGGCTAACCTTTCTCTGCGAGCAGGGACTGACCTACCTGAGAGCTCACATGAAATATCTCTCCCAGGTCAAGTTTGAAATCGTGCGCCTTGAGGAGGAAAGCCGGGATAGAATTCATATTCGTTTCATCCGCAGCCGCCCTGGCGAGATAAAAAAGTAAATCAAAAACTAACGTTTTAAATTCTTAAAGCCTGAATCTAAGGCCGCAAGATAAATAGTAAAAAACCTTTATCAAATCACAATTCCTCGAGGGCTTTTTTTATGTTTTCCAGCCCCCTGGCTAAAATTCCAGAAGTGACCCCATAGCCGATTCGAATATGCTGAGAATCTTCAAAAAAACGACCGGGAACGACGGAAGTATTATATTTTTCGAGAAGAAGCGAAGCCAGCCTGTCTCCGGTCAAACCCTTAACCTTCGGAAAACACAAAATTCCTGCCGCAGGCTCAACCCAGGACAATTTTTCTTCCTTTTGAATAAAATTTCTCATCATCAACCTGTTCTGCTTGACCAATTCTTTATTCTTTTCAAGAATAGAATCAAGCTGACTAAAAACTCCGGCCGATATCTGCTCTCCAATAAAAACTCCTTCAACGCTGGTATAATCGATTATACTTCTCATTTTTTTTACGATCTTGGCAGGCGCCAGAATCCAGCCGCACCTGAGTCCTCCCAATCCATAAACTTTGGTCAGGCTTGATATGACAATGACATTTTCTGCAAGAGAAAAAGAAGTCTGCCTCTCTTCCTCCTCCATATAATCAAGGTAAATCTCATCAACCAGGAACCAAACTCCCCTTTTCTGAGCGATCTCGGCCATGTCTTTAAGAGTGGAACGTTTAAGAAATGTTCCACTTGGATTATGGAGATTGGTCAGAATGACCAGCTTTGTTTTCTGAGAGACTGACCTGTCAAACTCGTCCAGATCGACCTGATACCTATTCCCGTACTTTCTCTCAATCCTCGATATGACTGTCTCAAGAGCCCTGGGTACAGCTAGAAGCGGTTCATAAGCAGGCTTTTCAATCAACACTTCATCTCCTGCTTGAAGAAGTGCCGCACAAACCAGAAAAATCGCATGAGACGTTCCAATGGCAGCGACAACGTTTTCCTCCCTCACCTTGAACCTGGAGGCGATCGCTTCAAGAAGAGGAGGATACCCGTACATATTATCGCCGCAAATCTCCAGCTTATCCCTATCAAGGTCCAGGTTTTTAAGTGAAAAATTTCTCATTCCGCTCGGGCAGAGATTGATCCTTACTTTGCTTTTTGTTCTAATCCAATCCAGATATTCCATTCTTTCAAACCGCACTCTTCTCCTCCTCTCTCTCAAGAACATTAAAAAGAATATAGAATTCTGACATGATTCACTTTTTCCTTCAAGCCTTTCTTTCTATTTTGCCCTGTCGTTTAATTTATGATAATCTTACCATCGCCGACAATAAACGGTATCAAAGATAAAACACAAAAAGTAAGGAGAAATCAATGAAAAAAATCTTTTCACTTTTCCTCTTGAGTTTTTTTCTTGTGAGTTTAATCAGTGCTCCCGGCTATGGACAGAAGGTGTCTGACATCCTGGAAAAAATGATCAAGGCTCAGGGTGGAAGAACGACCCTGAAGAACTTTAAGGACATAACCCTCACTGGAACTATGGAAATGATGGCTATGGGCATGAGCGGTTCTATAGCCCTTTACCAGAAGGAACCGGACAAAATGCGCTGGGACATAGATTTGTCGGGGATGGTGTTCACCAGAGCCACTGATGGAAAAATTGCCTGGGGAACCAATTTTCAGACTGGAGGCATGGAGGAATTACCTGAACAGGAAGCAGCAGAATTTAAAAGAAACGCGCTGGGTTATGACTCTTTGCTTAATCCGAAAAAATACGGCATCACCTTTGCTTTAAAAGGAAAAAAACAGATCGAAGGCAAAGACTATCTGGTCTTAGAGCAGACCCATGCGGATGGCCACAAGGTAACTCATTACATTGATTCTAAAACCTATCTCACCTATAAAACAGTAACGACAGCCCAGGGTATGATGGGAGGTGAAGTTGAAGAAGAGACCTTCCTTTCCGATTATAAAAAGGTCAACGGAGTCATGATCGCCCATACAATGACCGCTCTCCAGGACGGCGAGCAAGTTTTCACCATGTCGTATACCGAAGTGAAACTCAATACAGGTTTGGAAGATTCCCTTTTTAAGATGTGAATGAAATAAAAAAATGCCATTCATGAAAAAAATTGTTTCTCTGTGTCTTAAAATCTCTCTACTTTCCAGTTTAGCTGTCTCTCCCGGATTTGGCCAGAAAGCTTCTGACATCCTGGAAAAGATGATCGAAGCCCGGGGAGGGAAAAAAGCCCTGGAAGAAATAAGGGACATGACCCTGTCCGGCACTACGAAGGTAGCTCAGACGGGCTTGAGCGGAACGATGACCATTTACTATAAAAAACCGGACAAGCTGCGCCAGGATATTGAAGTGAGGGGGGCAGTGTTTACGTCGTCGTTTGACGGGAAAATAGCCTGGAGGACCAACCCTCAGACTGGAAATCCTGAGGAACTTTCTGGAAAGGACACAGAAAAGGCCAAAAGAAATGCCTTAGACTACAGCTACGCAGCTCTCCTTCATCCTGAGCGTTTCGGGATTTTTTATACTTTTATAAACAGGGAAAACATTGGGAGCAAAGACTATTTTGTTCTGGAACAAACCTTCCCGGACGGCAGCACAACAGCTCTCTATGTCGATTCTCAGACTTATCTCATCCATAAAACCAAAACAACAAGTACGCATCCAATGACGGGTATGGAAGCGGAGTCTGAAACCCTCGTATCAGACTACAAAAAAGTCGAAGGAGTTTTGGTCGCTCACGCCATCACGATTTCTTACGATGGAGTGGAATTTGCGACGATTGCTGTTACCGGAGTAAAGCTCAACAGAGGTCTGGGGGATTCTCTGTTTAAGCCTCTATTTCATGAAGGACGGAGTAGGCAAGTTTGAGTGCACGCAATGCCTCTTCTCCGCTTACTTTTCTCGTTTTTCCATCTCTGATGCATCTTATAAAATTTTTAAGTTCTTTCTTTAAGGGCTCCTCTTTTTGTATTTTTAAACTTTTTATGTCGGTCTGTCTCCCGTTGAGGGGAAAAATCTTTACATCCTGGTCTATATAATCAATGGTGTAACAGGATGTGGGTTCGAAAATCCGAAGCTTCCTCACCTTTCCCTGATGAACCCGGCTGGCTGTAAGCGTGGCCACACAACCCGATTTAAACTCCAACCTTGCATTGGCAATATCAATTTTTTCAGATAGAACATGAATGCCTGAGGACCTGATAGCTTTTACTTCATCTTTGATCAGAGCTAAAATGATATCCAGATCATGAATCATAAGGTCAAGGACAACATCAATATCCAAAGATCGAGCCGAAAAAGATCCCAATCTCTGAACTTCGATAAATCTCGGTTCCTCAATCATGTTTTCCAACGCCTCTACAGCCGGATTAAATCTCTCCAGATGACCAGCTTGAAGAACTAACCCACTTTTTTTGGACTTGCTGACTAACTGCTCGGCCTGCTCGACAGTTTCAGTTATGGGTTTTTCGACTAAAACAGATTTGCCCGCACTTAACAATTTCATACTGATTGAAAAATGATCCGATGTAGGCGTGGCCACTATGGCTGCATCAATCTCATCCAGCATGTCTTTATAATTATGGAAATACTGCACACCATGGCGATTTCCGATATTTACAGCTTTTTTGAAATCAATATCAGCAACTCCTTTCAGCTCAGCCTCTTCGAGATAGGATAAAATCCTGGCATGCTGCACGCCCAAATATCCCACGCCGATTATACCAACTCTCACTTTATCCATCTTATCTACTCCAAATCATAAATAGTATTTCTTATTCATCATAACTCATAAACAATCTAAATCCTACTCTTTTAGCCTGAATTATTCATAAAATATGCCGACACCTTCATTTATCTTCAATAATATTAACATTATTTCCTGGTTTTCAGTAAAATAAAGACTATCACTTTGTTTGTTGTATAATTTCTATCAAATGTCGGCATTTTTTACCCTCCGGGCGAGCCGATCTCACCGCATCGGCTTCGTTGCAGCCCATTCGCGGTAGTATACTACAGCTTCATGGGCTGCGGCCTCGCCGCTACAGCAATCTCGACTCGTGAATAATCCAGGTTATGTAAGCGTTTTCAAGCCACTTAGCCTGAGCCTTTTATATGTTAGGATTTTTTGACGCTGATCGAGATTTTATTGTCATCAGCCAAAGATAGAGCTTCCTCCTTTTGAAAAAAGGGTATTCTATGAGCTTCAAAACAAAGAGCCTTGCTCTCTGCCTCGATAAGGCTTTTCACAGTATTCAGTCCTACCGCAGGTAAATCGACTCTTGCATCTTGAAAAGAACGGCTGACTTTTACCACAACACTTCCTTTCCCGGCTAACCGGCCTCCTCTTTTTATCGCTTCATCCGTACCTTCCATTCCTTCAACAGCCACAACGGACTTATCTTTGACTATCACTGTCTGTCCGATATCTAAATCCGCAATATGTTTGGCAATTTCCCAGCCAAAGGTTATGTCCTCTTCTGACTCAGGAGAAAGCTTTGCCTCAGTCAGGATGCCTTCCTGGCAGAAAGAGGAAGTGATGAAAGGGGTCGGATCCGTGATCTGGATTCCTTCCCTGGACATAAAATCAATAATGGTCTTTATGATTGCTGTTGGGCTTCTCTCTTCCTCCTGGGCTAAAATCTGATGCGAAGTCTCATTGAATTTTTCTCTTTTAAAAATGATCCGTGGATCGATCTTTCCGGCAAACACAGCCTCTTTGACTCCGTTTTTTTTGAAAAAAGAGACTAAATTCATAATCTCCCCCACATCAATCCACTCGAAGACACCAACCTTATCCTTGAGGCCGGCTTCTGCTTCATCTTTTATTCCTGCGACTACGCAGGAATAGCTCAATTTCTGAGCTTCCTTAATTATCAAAGAGGGAAATTCCCCAGAGCCAGCGATTATCCCGATTCGACGTCCCACTTTTCAGCCCCTTTCTTTATGATCCCTCTCTGGGAAGACTTAACAAAATTGATAATCTCATCCCTATCTTCACTTGGAGGCAACTGCTCTTCAATCTTTTTTAAAGCTTGAGTTGTGTTTAATTCGGAATAAAAAAAGATTTTAAACATTTCTTTGAGATTCCCGATCCTCTCTCTCGAAAAGCCCCTCCGCCGCAGACCAATAGAATTCAATCCGTACAGGTGAGTGGGGCGGACCCCAGCAACTCTGCAGAAAGGAAGAACATCCTGAGTAGCAACTGTGAAGCCGCCAATAAAGGCGTATTTCCCCACCCGACAGAATTGATGCACACCAGAGAAAGCCCCCATGGTAGCATAATCATCGACGGTGACATGTCCTCCTAGCGTACCTGCATTGATAAAAACAGTTTCATTTCCAACAATACAGTCGTGGCCAATATGGGAGTAAGCCATGAAATAATTATCATTCCCGATGACTGTCTGCTTTCTACCCTTGACTGTTCCTCTGTTAATGGAAACCATTTCTCGAAAAATATTTCTGTCCCCGATCTTAACCCGTGTTTCCTCCCCTTTATACGTAAGGTCCTGAGGTTCTGTTCCTATAGAGGAAAAAGGGGAAAAACGGCAGCTTTCTCCTATTTCAGTCAGGCCATCTATAGAGACATGTGAATCTATCCTTGTCTTCTTGTGTATGGTTACTTTTTCCCCTATGGAAGAATAAGGACCGATCCAGACTCCGGTGTCTAATTGAGCCTCGGGGTGGACAGTCGCTGTAGGATGAATGAAGATTTCTCTCTCATTCATTCAATTCCTCAAGCCTCAATAATGAGGCTATAATCTCGCCTTCCGCCACAATTTCACCGTCCACATAAGCCTTCCCCTTCATAAAGGAAACCTTCTTTCTAAGCCTTGTTAGCTCTGCTTCCAGCCTCAGCTGGTCACCGGGGATAACGGGCTTTCTGAATTTAGCGTTATGAATGGCGCTCAAAAAAACGAGAACATTCTCAGGATCAGGAATGGAATGGTAGAGCAGAATGCCTCCTGCCTGAGCCACGGATTCGATAATGAGAACGCCGGGCATAACCTTTTTTACAGGAAAATGTCCCTGGAAAAAGTGTTCATTGTAAGTGACATTCTTGATGGCGGTGATGGACTTTCCCTTTTCCAGTTCGAGAACTCTATCCACTAACAAAAAGGGATATCGGTGGGGCAGGATTCCGAGGATTTTTTCGATATCGAGCTGTTCTTTATTTTTTTGAGGCTTTAGAGGCATCGTATTTTTTTATAACTTCTTCAGTAAGATCAATGGTTGGAGTAAAATAGATGACCCCACTGGTAGTCAGGTCAAAAATGGCAACCATATTCTTTTCCTTCCCAATCTGTTCGATTATAGGAATCAATTCTGTTTTGACCTTATTAAAAAGCCTGTCTCTGAGTTGAGTGAATTCCCGGTAAGAATCTTCGGCAAAACGTTTTCTGTCGGTACGCTTTCTTTCTAAATCAGAGCTCATATTCATTATAGATTCTTGGGTCAGGGTTAGTCTTTGAGTATTAATCCTTGTCTCTAAGTCCCGGATTTGATCATCCATTTTAACCAACTTATCCTGATTCTCATTACTTTTTTTCTCCAGCAGTGCAATTATACTCTTTCCCTCTGCGGACTTTTCCATGACCTGCATCGGATTTATAATTCCAACCCTCGATAATTCCTGAGCAATGCTTGAAGAAACTATTGCTACAAAAAAAAGAACAAGAACGATAATTTTGTTAGCGCTTCTCCTCATCTTTTTTCCTCCTTAATTTGAATCGAATAATATTTTCTTTCTTTCCTCAAAAGGTGGTTCCAAGTGCAAAACGAAAATTAAAATTAGACTCGCTAAGATACTCCTTTGGGCTATTATAAGCAAAAATAAGCCTGAAGGGAATTCTCAGAGCAGGAACAAATATTCTTAATTCAAGTCCTGTCGAAGTGTACATATTTTTTAGACTGATTTTTTCATCTTGAGTAAAAGCATTCCCATAATCATAAAAGAGAATAAAAAATAGGGAACTGCCGAATGGAATGATATATTCTGCGTTGAGTACAAGAGATTTTTCCCCGCCTATGTTCCTATTCGATACAGGATCACGAGGTCCTATGGAGTAATAATTATACCCTCGAATGGATCTTTCCCCTCCGAGAAAGAATCTCTCCCATACTGGGATTCCTGGACCTTCCCCAAAAGACTTAATAAACTGATACTCAGCATGAAGCCCAAGGATATGGTTCCCTATTATCGGCTGGAAATATTTCCACTCAAAGCGAGGCTTTATCATGTCGACTTCGCCGCCCAGAAAGCCGCCAGAAAATTTACATGTAGCCAGATATAGGGAGCCCGCTGTGGGTATTATGGGGCTGTTAACGGTGGAACGATATATGGATGGTATGATGCTGCTTACACGATACTTTCCTTCCCACCCACCGTAATAATAAGATCCGGAGCCCCCCCCGGTATCACTAAAGTACTCGATATCTATTAATTCATAAGAATAAGTTAAATCCGTTCTCAAGTATCCCTTGACCCTTCCTCCGATATGGAAATCAATTCCTTGCCCTTTTCGATTGAACATATATCGATATTCCATAGAACGGTCAAAAACCTTAAAACCCAAGTTCATGGGCAAATCAAGAAAATAGGGCTCGGTAAAACCAAACATATAGTTTTTGACATATTTACCATGCTGGAACATCAATTCTAATTTCTCGCCGGCTCCCAGGAAATTCACGGTTGAGTAGCTTAAGGCAATAAAATAACCCTCATAGCCACTGTAGCCTGCTGTAAACTGGATGTTGTTTCTCTGCATCTCCCTCACATTCAGGGTAACATCCATGAGATTGGGGTTTTCAGGATTAGGCTTTATATCAGGTTCCCCTTCAAGCTCAACAAGCCCAAGCTGCTGCATCCTTAAAATGCTGTCTTTAAATAGAGCTATGCTAAACCTATCACCCTCTCTGAGCAGCATTTCACGCCTGATAACCTTGTCTTTGGTGTAGGTATTGCCTTTGAACTCAAGCCTGTTTAAATACGCAACTTCTCCTTCATAGATATTGAAGGTCACATTCACTCGCTTTCGCTTGGGGTCCAGACTTTCAACAGGAATGATTTGGGCACGCAGATAGCCAACGTTCCGATAAATCTCTCCCATTTCTTCGATACTCTTCTCTCTTATTTTTGTGCTGTAAATATCGCCTTCCTTGAATTTGATGAGACTCCGCAAACCTTTTGTGGAGACGATTTTATTCCCTTCGATCTTAATCTCGCCAACCCTGTATCTGTAGCCGGCATTTACAGGAATGATGATCTTCGTCATCTTCCGTTTTTTTAGAAAAATATTCCTTTTGGTGATCTCCTCTATTCTGGGCTCGCCAATCGTGGCTTCCATGTATCCCTGTTGCTGTAACTTCTTCTTTATGTTCTCCAAGTCCTCCGGGAGTTTGTTTTTCTTGAAGACATCCTTCCCAGCTATCCACCAGAAAATACTTTGCCTCTTGTTTTCCTTCATTGCTCCTCTGAGAACACTTGGAAGTAACTTTGGCTTCCCTTCGAACTCGACCTCACCAATTTTCATCTTTGGCCCTTCATTGATATCAAACAAGATCTCTACTTCATTCTTTCCGATCTGATTTGTTTTGACCTCAACTGTCCCGGACATAAGGCCTTTCTCCTGGAGCAGATCTTCGATGATCTTCTTGATTTCTTTGACCTTATGAGGGTTGTAATAAGAATAGGCCATGATGTAGCTGTCTTCTTCTCTTAACTTGCTGACAATATCATTCTCCTTGAGTCTTCTGCCCGTCTTGTAGGTGATAGTCTTGATGACTGGATTTTCCTCGACAATGATCCTCACAATCTTTCCCTTTGTTCCCTCTGCCTTTTCTATCTTGATATTAGAAAAAAATCCTGTTGACCATAAAACCCTGAAATCTTTTTTCAACAAGTCCTCGTTGAAGAAGTCTCCTTCTTTTGAAGAGAGGTAATAGAGAACGGTCTCCGTTGAGACCCGTTCATTTCCTATGATTTCAATCTTCTCCACCGTGTCCTCTCCATACAAAAAGAAAGGCGAACAAGAGAAAAGAAAGAAAAACA
>DAOUYU010000003.1 GCA_030673995.1 Candidatus Aminicenantota bacterium | reverse complement strand
CAATATAAAGGATACCAAAATACTCGTTGACAAACATATAAAACCCATACGGGGAGAAAAAAATAAAGAAGATTTTTTATGAAGTGTGAGATTGCTTAGCCTGTTGCGAGCGAAGCGTGGCAATCTTCTTCGCTTCTCGCATGTATGAAAGCACTGCACATGTCAATGAAATTTACTGACATACTTTTTATATCTTGGGGCCGGCTTCGAGTGTTTCGTGTTGACAATCTTTTTCATATTGCTGAAAGTTTTCTCTGAATTTTTTTGCAAGGTCCCTGGCTTTTTCCATATAATCGCTCCGGTTTTTCCAGGATTGAGCAGGATTTAATATTTCCTTTGGCACATCCTGACATTCTTCAGGAATTTTCAATCCAAAAACCTTTTCTTCAACAAACGAGGACTTTTCCAACGTGCCATTTAGAGCAGCCTTAACCATCTGGCGTGTATAGTCGAGCTTAATACGGCTTCCTATCCCGTAGGGTCCGCCGACCCATCCAGTGTTCACCAGCCAGCATTTCACATTGTGTTTTAAGATTTTTTCTCTGAGCAATTGTGCATAGGCATATGGGTGGAGAGCCATGAACGGAGCTCCAAAACACGCACTAAATGTCGCCTGTGGTTCTTTGCCAAGTCCTATTTCAGTGCCTCCAATCTTGGAAGTATATCCCGAGATAAAATGGTACAGAGTTTGCTCAGGAGTCAACCGGGAAATCGGCGGCATGATCCCGAATGCATCGGCAGTCAACATAATGATATTTTCCGGATGCCCTCCTATTTTCGAGCGCTTTGCAGTCGGAATATGAGAGATCGGGTATGCTGCCCTGGTATTTTCGGTTAAGCTGGCATCATCCAGATCTATGCGTCTCGTGTCTATGTTAAAGGCGACGTTTTCAAGGATTGTGCCAAATTTCCTCGTGCATTCATAGATCTCCGGTTCCGATTCCTTTGAGAGATGGATCACCTTGGCGTAACATCCCCCCTCAAAGTTGAATACACCTCGATCACTCCATCCATGTTCGTCGTCTCCGATCAAATGGCGGGAAGGATCGGTAGAAAGAGTTGTTTTTCCTGTGCCTGAAAGTCCAAAGAATAGGGCTACATCGCCTTTTTCTCCGGTGTTCGCAGAAGAGTGCATGGTCATCACACTCTCTTGTGGCAGCAAATAATTCAGTATGGTGAAAATCGATTTTTTTATTTCTCCGGCATATGCTGTCCCACCGATAATCACCAGTTTCCTGCCAAAATGAATGATGATAAAAGCTTCTGAGTTTGTTGCATCGATCTGCGGAATGGCATGAAAATGAGGAACATGCAGCACTGCAAATTCAGGAATATGCGACTCAAGCTCCTCCCATCGCGCCTGAATGAATATGTTCCTTGCAAACAAACTGTGCCATGCAGTTTCCGTTATGACTCGGATCGGTATCCTGTACTCCGGTTCAGCACCCGCAAAACAATCCTGAATAAAAAGATCTTTTCCCTGCAAATATGCCATCAAACGCAAATACAATGCATTGAACTGTTCCTCATCAAACGGTCGATTGACTTTGCCCCACCAAATATTACCTTCGCTGCTCGGTTCTCTCACGATAAATTTCTCATTCGCTGCTCTTGCAGTATGATGACCCGTTCTCACAACGACTGGACCAAGATGGACTACAGCGCCTTCTCTCCTCTTGATAATTTCTTCATATAACCGAGGGGTATTGAAATTCCAGAACACATCACCTGTATTGGTGATACCGTGATTTTCTATGCCATAATGACTCTGTAGAGGCATTGTTTCCTCCTTTTAAAGAACCTTCAGAATTTCCAGGACTAACTCAAACCTACCCAAGGGAGGGCTTATCTGGATGCCTTCTACCATATCTTTTATCGCCATAACAGTTTCCCGGGCAATAGTCACTCCCTCCTGCCTTGCCCTCTCTGCTCCAATGTCTTGAACCTTTCTCATTCTATTCATCACTTCTTCAGGAACTGTTGCCCCGGGCACTTCATTGTGCATAAATTCTGCATTTCGCAGACTGAACAACGGCCAGATCCCCGCTAATACGGGAATGCGGCAGTGTTCTATTCTCTTAAAAAAATTCTCAAGAAGTTTAATATCGAAAACGGGCTGGGTTATGGCAAACTCGGCTCCGGCATCCAGTTTCTTCTCAAAACGGGATATCTCGTAATCCAGGTTGACCGCCCCCGGATTTGCCCCAACCCCGATGTGAAAGCCCGTGGGTTCGGACAATTTCTTACCTCCGATATCAATCCCTCTGTTAAGATAATCGACCACGTTCACAAGGCCTATGGAATCGACATCAAAAACAGCCGTAGCATCAGGGTAGTCGCCAAGCTTAGGAGGATCCCCGGTGATAATGAGTATATTCCTTATTCCCTGAGCATGCATACCCAGAAGATCTGATTGCATACCCAACAAATTTCTATCGCGGCATGTATAGTGAAGAATGGGCTCTATTTTGGTCTTTAAGCTCAAAATAAAAGCCAGGGCCATCGAGCTCATGCGGGCACTGGCACGAGGCCCGTCAGGAATATTAATACAATCTATTCCTTCACGCTCAAGCATGCCCGCTATTTCAATTGTCTTTGCAGGATCATGTCCCCTGGGAGGCACAACTTCAACGCTGACTACGAATTCCCCATCTTCCAGTTTTCGAGCCATTTCGGATTTATCTCTGACTCTTATCTTCTTCTCTTCTTCCAACTCTTCTGTCGGGATGTGTACCTGAATTTTTTTTCTTTCAGGCGGCTGAAGAGCTTTAATGGCTCCTCTTATAGCTTTTATATGGGCCGGTGTTGTACCACAACACCCTCCAATGACTTTTACTCCGTTCAGAATAAAACGTTTTGCATACTCAGCCATGTACTCAGGAGAACATAAATAAATATTTCTTCCCTCAACTTCCCTTGGAATTCCTGCATTAGGCATAGCCGAGAGAGGGAACTCAGTGATTCGAGCCATCTTTTCTATACACTGAAGCATATGGGCCGGGCCTACACTGCAGTTTATTCCTATGACATGGGATCTCCATTCTTCAAGTTTCCTGGTGAAGACTTCCGGTGTTGTGCCGTAAAGGCTGTTCCCACCCTCTTCAATTGTCATTTCGGCAATGATGGGTAAATCCTGACCAATTTTTTGGACAGCTTTTATCGCCTGATGAATCTCGTTGATATCAGAAAAAGTTTCAAGAAGAAAAAGATCCACTCCCCCTTCCAAGAGGGCCTGTGCCTGTTCCATAAAAGCCTCTTCCGCCTCTTCAACAGCCGTCGTCCCCCATGGTTCGATCTTCAAACCAAGAGGGCCGATAGAACCTGCCACAAAAATTTCTTGACCTGCCGTATCTCTGGCAATAAGAGCGCCCATACGATTGATCTCCTTGACTTTTTCTTCCAGGCCGAATTTTTTCAATTTATAGCGGTTGGCACCAAAAGTATTGGTCTCGATGATATCCACTCCACTCTGGATATAATCATGATGAACTTCTTTCACCAAATCGGGAGCGTTGAGATTAAGCTCATCGAAACAGGAATTGAGATACACTCCTTTGCTGTAAAGCTGAGTGCCCATACCTCCGTCACAGAGAAGGACCTTTTTGTGGACGAGTTCTAAAAACTTTTTATCGATGACAAAATCTCCCAAAAAAACTGAATTTGATTTGATAGAAATTATATTGACTCTGTGCTTGAAAAGTCAAACCTTTGAAAAAAAGGTTAAAAGAGCATTTTCTTTCTTCATCGAAATTCGTCAGGGAGGATAAATCCAAGCCTGTCATACAGTTTCAGCTTATTTTTATCAGCACTGCCAGCTTTCATCTCCAAGATATACATGGCTGGGATCCTGGAAGAATAGGTAGGACAGGGTTCTTCAGGGCAAGGTGGAACACGACGCTCAATATGAATAATCCTCTTTTCCCTATCCAGCCAGATGATATCTATTGAGAATTTCATGTTTTTCATCCAGAAACTATGTATACTCTCTTCCTCAAAAATAAAAAGCATTCCCTGGTCAGCATTTATTTTCTCCCTGTACATAAGGCCGCGCTGCCTTTCCTCATCGGTGACAGAAAGCTCAGCAGTTATTGCTGTCCCATCAGGGAGAAAGACCCTCACAAATTTTTTCCCGCAGGCCACGGACGAAAATAAAACAAGCATGAATGCGAATAAAGAACAAAAAAGGATTCTTGTCTTTTTCAAATCTTGAACCTCCAGAGAAAATTTGGCTTTATTTTCGTGACCGGTCCACATAATGAGGGAACGTCCCTCTCTTCCTTTCTTCTCTAATGTTTCGAAATCAACGGGACGAAACGGACCGGTAGGAGTTTTTTTTTCCTTAAATTTTTTCTTTTCTCTGATAACATGAATCAATTCCTGAAACGCAGAACCTACAGGAATAACCATCCGCCCTAAGATTTTTAATTGATTTTTCAGAGCTTGCGGCACTTTAGATGGAGCTGCCGTGACTATAATGACATCATAAGGAGCATGTTCTTTCCAGCCCTGAGTGCCATCCTCGATTTTAAAATACACGTTCTCGTATCTCAACTCTTTTATGACTTTCTGGGCTTTTGAAGAAAGGACACCCACAATCTCGACAGAGAAAACTTCCTTGACAATCTCAGCCAGGATAGCCGCCTGATAGCCTGAACCTGTTCCTATCTCCAAAACTTTTTCATTCCCTTTGAGATTAAGGGCTTCTGACATATAGGCCACAATGTATGGTTGGGATATCGTCTGTCCCTCTCCGATAGGAAGGGGCTCATCTTGATAGGAATAGCGCCTCATATTCTCCGGAACAAACAGGTGGCGGGGAACTTTTCTCATCGCTTCAAGGACTTTCTCATCCTTAATCCCCCTGGCTTCAATCTGGGTTTGGACCATTCTCTCTCTTTCTTGCTTAAAATTCTTCTTCTTCTTCATCTTAGTGTGACGAAAATACAAAATTCTTTATCCTCTTTTTTTGTCCCGCATTAAAATCGTGGCAGTTTTTATGAATAATCCAGGTTGATCAATATGCTCTGGCAAAAAAAACTAAGAACTTAGAGGGCTTCTGGCAGCGAACACACTTTCCCTGGATTTTCTCCTCTTCTTTTTCCATTAGAATAGCTCGTATAGTGGCCATGGTCTCCTCTTTGATTTCATCCTCACAAGCCGGGTCCCCACACCACAAAGTCTTTATAAATCCTTTTTTCGCCTCTATAACAGTTTTAAAATCTTCGTAGTTTTGCAATTCATGGGTATTCTCACGTTGAAATTTCAGAGCCTCCTCAAACATAGACTCTTGAATCTTTTGCAGAATCTCAGGCACCCTTTGACTCAACGCATTGAAAGGAATGGCTTCTTTTTCCCTGTTATCACGCCGGACTGCAATCACCTGTTTTTCCTTTATATCCTTTGGACCGATCTCTATCCGAAGCGGAACACCTCTCATCTCCCATTCAGAGAACTTCCAGCCAGGAGTGAACTCTTCTCTATCATCCAGTTTTACTTTTAATCCCGCTTTTTTCAATTCGCTCTCGACATTTTGAGCCGAAGGAAGAACATTTTCCTTCCAGTCACCGACAGAAATTGGAATAACGATCACTTGAATAGGAGCAACTTTTGGAGGAAACTTAAGGCCAGAATCATCACCATGGGCCATAACCACAGCTCCAATGAGGCGTGTGGATACTCCCCAGGAAGTCTGCCAAGCGTATTGAAGGTTCTGGTTCCTGTCTTCAAATCTGATGTTAAAAACTTTGGAAAAATGCTGGCCCAGATTGTGGGATGTTCCCATTTGAAGAGCTTTCCCATCTGTCATCAGCGCCTCGATCGCGTAGGTTTCTAATGCTCCGGCAAACTTTTCCCTTTCTGTTTTTTTCCCTGCTATAACCGGAATAGCAAGGTCTGTTTCAACGGCATCTTTATAAAGAGAAAGAATCATCAATGTTTCTTTTTCCGCTTCCTCCTTGGTTTCATGTGCTGTATGACCTTCCTGCCATAAGAATTCTGTTGTTCTTAAAAAAGGTCTTGTCACTTTTTCCCATCGGACAATATTGGCCCATTGGTTAATCAACACGGGTAAATCTCTCCACGACTTGATCCATTTGGCATACATATTGCCAATGATGGCTTCTGACGTGGGGCGCACAGCCAGCCTTTCTTCTAATTCTTCCTGTCCTCCATGAGTTACCCAGGCAACCTCCGGTGCAAATCCTTCTAAATGCTCGGCTTCCTTCTGGAGATAGCTCTCAGGAATTAATAGAGGAAAGTATGCATTCGAATGGCCTGATTCTTTTATTCTTTTATCGAGCAACTGTTGGATATTTTCCCACAGGGCATAGCCAGGAGGTCTGATAACCATCATTCCTTTTACGGGAGCATAATCGGCCAGTTCAGCTTTTTGAATAATCTCTGTATACCACCTTGAAAAATCAGCACTCTTTGGAGTGATTTTTTTTACAAATCGCTCATTCTTATTCACTTTTTTCTCCACTGTTTCAGTTCTTGGTCATTCTATCCACGGCTGTTTTTTTTGTCAAGAAAGGCATGCTTTCTACTCTCTGAAAATTGGAGGTTTCTATTCAATGGATGAATAGCTACAGCAGTCATGCGACGGTGAGAAAATTCAAGGAAATTTCACCCTTTATTTCATCCAAAAGGGTGATTGACGCTTCAGTCGAAAAATGTCATTTTATTCACTCAATGATAAAATTAAATGATTACGGTGAAGATATCAAACCCCGAATTGAAGGCAATTAGCCGCATGTATAACCTTTTCCGATGAGAAAAAATCGAAAAAAATCACCCAACAATTCATCCTTAAGAGCGATTGATACGCTGCCAGACCTATGGCACAATCTGTAACCTAAAATGGACTCAACACGAATCTCCAATAAACCCTCCTTCCAAGGCGCTACCGGAGTTGCGAAGAGAGAGCGAAGTTTTGAGCTCTCTCTTCCAACTTTGGTTACAGGGCTTGACGCTTATGGGAATGAATACAGAGAACACACAGAAGTTTCTTCCTTAAGCTCCGAAACAGCTATTTTCCGGCTTAATTCTGGAGTGACAATCGGTTCCAGAGTAAATTTATCTCTGGAGGTTCCCAAAACCTTTTTCTTAGAGCATAATCTTAAACTCGAACTCTCTGGAAGAGTCACCTTCGTCAAAGAAGACCATAACAGTAATAAAAAACAACTCATATCTCTGCAATTAGATAAAAATTACAAAATACATTCCACTCCTCGACAGAAAATGTAAATCCCCACTCTCTCATAATTCAATCTCCCCTTGACAATGAATTTTTGTTTTTATAACATGTCTCTAAAACATAGGATTATGGAAAATTCCAAGCTTGAAGATAAACCTGTAAAAAAAACGACACCTGTGGAAAAAAAGAAATCTCAAACTTCAGAAACAAAAATCAACGTTCTTATTTACAGCACATCGGATCTCATCCTTTCTGGTATCTTGAAAGCTTTTGAGAGTACCCCGGACATAGACGTTGTCAATATCGAAAAAAGCACGATCGAATCTTTCCTGGAATCAATCAAAAACCTAAAACCCCATGTCATCCTCTTTGCAAATTCTGAGCCATTACCCAACATTCGAGAAATATGCCAAGCTATCATAGATCTATCAACTGAGAAGGTCAAATCGAGGCTGCTGCTTCTAGGAAATATCCCTGCCCATGAAGAAGTGGTTAGCCTCATGAATGCAGGCGTGAGAGGGTATTTCGATCTGAATGATCCATCCGACCATTTGGCAGATGCCGTTAAGATCATTCAAAAAGGAGAAATTTGGCTCCCTCGTGACAAGATGAGCAGCATCATGGATCGGATTATTTCAGTAGTAGGGAGAGACCTTAAAGAAAAAAGCCTTGACCAACTCACTCCCACAGAATTTCAGGTTCTTCGGCTTATCGGGAAAGGAAAAAGCAATGATGAAATTGCTGAGGCTCTTTTTATAAGCAAAAATACGGTAAGATCCCATATAAAGAGTATATATGCTAAGCTCAATACACATAGCAGGCTTCAACTTGCGTTGTATGCCATCAATTCCGCACTGTTTTAATCCTCTGTGAAGATAACTGAGAGGTATCGATGACAGAAACATCATCAAAGAAAAAGACCGTCAGAAAAACCCCAGCAAAAAAGTCTGGCTCCAGCAACGACAAACTCAATCGCCGGAGAGAATGGCGATTCGATCTGCCCCTGCCGGTTAAAATTGAAGGGGAACTCCCAAAAGGAAAAAAATTCAATGAGCTCACACAAATTGAAAACATCAGTTCCAAAGGAGTCTATTTCTGCCTTGATTCTGGTGTGATTATTGGCTCGAAACTCAACCTAGTGATAGACATGCCCAAGGAACTGGCTGAAGGAAAACATTTGAAGCTCTGTTTGGGAGGTCTGACTGTACGTCTCGAGGAAGTAGCAAAAAAAGAAAGAGGCAAAAAACAGGGTGTGGCACTACGCTTTCAAAAAAAGTTCGAAATTCTTCCTCAAACCATAGAAGAGAAAAAAGAAAAAAGAAAAGTTAAAAAAAAGAAATAAAACTCATCATAAAATTTAAGGCCTCGAATTCCACTTATACCCATAAACAACTCCAGCTTTATAAAATAAGTTTGGAATGACTGATATGCTGATTGTAGCTCTGACCGGAGGAATCGCTTCCGGAAAATCTGTGGCTGCACAAGTTTTAGAAGAGCTAGGCTGTGCCATCCATCATGCGGACCAAATAGCTCATGAACTCATGGAACCTGAAAAACCTGCCTGGAAAAAGATCGTCGCCCATTTCGACCAGGAAATCCTCAATAAAGATAACACAATAAATCGTACTCAACTGGGAACGATCGTCTTTTCAGATGAGAAAAAAAGACGCTTTCTCAATAGAATTATTCACCCTCTTGTGCTTGAAAAGAAAAGAGAGACTATTGATATTCTCGAAAAAGAGGGGCGCTATAAAATCTTTATCTCTGAGGCTGCTTTAACCATTGAAGCCGGTTTTGCAGATTTCTTCGATAAGATCATCATGGTTTATTGCAGAGAAGACATCCAGATAAAAAGACTCATGGAAAGGGACCAGATAAGCCACCCGGAAGCCATGAAGAAAATAAAAAGCCAAATGAATCCCCGAGAAAAAATGAACTATGCAGATTACACAATCGACACATCCGGTTCGCTCGGAAGCACCGTAGAACAAACTGAACGGGTTTACAGGAATTTACTGTTTGACTATGAAATGAAAAACAAAAGTTAAAAAGAGAAAAAGAGGGGGAACCTCCCTTTTCACAGTTTTTATGAATAATTCAGGCATCTATGGATTTTAGAGTTGCGGCCAAAAGCGGGATCATGAGCTCATGGTGGCCAATAAAATAAAATCCCTTCCCCTTTTTTCCTAAAGGTCTCTTCGCCACATTCTGATAAGGGCGATAATGGTGGATAAAATCGAACACAGCAGTCGAAAATTCCTCGATCGACCGTCCCTTGTTCCTGAGGAAAGACACCGCTTTGAGAAAAACCTCGGGTAAGATCACTGCTGAACCAACATTGATGAAAACTCCGCCACCTTCAAGCCTTTCCAACAAGGAACAAAAAAGAAAAAAATCCTTTAAGGAGGCTTCCCCAAGAGCTTCCCCCTTCACTTTGGGATGAAAATGAATAATATCCGTGCCAATGGCAACATGGACTGTGACCGGGATGTTCAGGCTGTATGCAGCGGAAAGAAGACTCGTGTCTTTATGAGGAAAATCATATTCAGCTATCATCTTTCCAACCGCCTCACCTAAACCAAACCCTTCTTTGACTCCCAAATTTATTGCATCATTCAACATTTCACCTGTTTCTCGGGCCATACCAAACTGTCCATTTTTAATCTGAAGTTCCACATCTTCTGAAGTCTGACCAGTAAGGGCAATTTCAAAATCATGGACGATTCCAGCCCCATTGAGAGCAAGGGCCGTGATCCATCCATGCTTCAGCAGATCGATAATAAGGGGGCTCAATCCCACTTTTATGACATGCGCACCCAAGGCAAAAAGTATTGCTTTGTTCCTCTTTTTTGCTTTCCCCATCAAAGAAATGAACGTTTTATAATCTCCACCTGCCAGAATATCTGGAAGACTGTCGATAAAACGAATAAAGGCTTTTTCCGGAGCCAAGACCTTCGCAAAAGTGTTAATATTGACTTTGCTTTCTCTTGAGTAAAGAGAATATGTTTTTAGACCCTCTGGTAAATGAGGCTTGATTTTATACTTACTCATAACTCCGCGGCTGTTTTATGATAAGAAAAAATGTATGAAAGGATCCAGATTAAAATTAGGTTTGAAAGTGTAGCATGAAATCAATGACAGGATTTCCAACAACTTCTTCTCTTTAGATCCGGATTCAACCTCTTTTTATATATCCAAATTCTTCAAATCCTGGCCAGGTCTAAATTTTATTCTCTTTCCCTCTTTGATTTTGATTTGCTTTTGTCGCCTGATATCCCTGCCATATCCTGTTTTTTTTCGAAAGACTTTGAAGCTGGAAAATCCTCTGATCTCGATTTTCTCGTGTTCTGCGAGTGCATCCTTAAGAGTGGCGAGAATAGTCTCCACGATTAACAACGATTTTGCCCTATTGAATTCGGATTTCTTCTCAATAGCTAGGGCGATATCATTCTTAATCATTCGAATCTCCTTTTATCTAATGGACTAATTATAAATAATTTATTGACGATTAAAAGTCAAGATAAATTATTGACTTGTCTTCAACTCCTCCTTTATAATGAAGCAGGAATGAAAAAAAGATTTCTTCTAATTCTCCTCATCTTCCTTCTCCCTTTTACGAGTTATGCATCTATCTTAAAAATTACGATCAATGCTCCTATCCATCCTATCACTTCAGAATACATCAGAAAAACAATCGACAGAGCAGAAAAGGAAAATGCCAGCTTAGTCATTATAACCTTGAATACTCCAGGCGGTTTAGACACCTCGATGAGAGAAATCATCGAGAAAATCCTAAATTCGAAAATCCCTATCGTAGCTTATGTCAATCCCAGCGGAGCCCGTAACGCTTCGGCCGGATTTTTTATCGCCATTGCCTGTGATATATTTGCCATGTCTCCTGGAACAAACACAGGCGCCGCTCATCCTGTGGGTGTATCTATAACCGGACAGTCTATGGATAAGACAATGGAAGATAAGGTCACCCATGATGCAGCCGCTTATATTAAGACGATTGCAGAGAAAAGAGGAAGAAACACCAAGCTAGCCGAAGCTGCCGTCAGAGAAAGCTTATCTTACACTGAAAAAGAAGCTTTAGAGGGAAAATTGATCGATTTAATAGCCAAGAATGAGCAGGAAATAATAGAATATTTTGACGGAAAACGCATCAAGAGATTCGGCGGAGAAGAAGAATTGCTCGAGCTCAAAGATGAAGAAATAATCGATATCCCTATGACAGCCAGACAGAAATTTCTACTCACGATCTCCAACCCAAACCTGGCTTATATCCTCCTCATGCTTGGCCTGCTAGGCCTTTATTTTGAGTTCTCCAATCCTGGTTCCATCTTGCCCGGTGTATTAGGCGGAATATGTCTTCTTATGGCCATTTTTTCATTCCAGATTCTGCCCATTAATTATGTTGGCCTAATATTGATTTTACTGGCGATAGGATTATTCATCCTTGAAATAAAAGTCCAGAGTTACGGCATTTTATCTGTAGGAGGTATTATCGCCATGGTTATCGGCTCGATTATGCTTATAAAAGCCCCCATTCCTGAATTACGGCCCAGTCTGAAGTTTATCATCCCTGTGGCAATAGGGCTTTCTCTGATTTTCATTTTCTTGATTACATTAGCCGTTCGGGCTCAAATGTCAAGAGTCCGTACTGGAAAAGAAGGCCTTGTCGGAGAAACCGGCGAAGCTCGAAGTGTTCTCGATCCAGAGGGAAAGGTCTTTGTCCATGGGGAGCTGTGGGATGCAGAAGCTTCTGAGAAAATCCCCAAAGGCACTAAGGTCAAAGTCCTGGAAGTCATGAATAACCTGAAAATAAAGGTCACCAAAGTTTAAAAAAAGAGTTGGAATAGGCTTGAGGTGTTCACCAGCTATAATATAAGGTCTTAAGGCGAGCTTAAGCAGCGCCAAAAATCGCATGAAAGAGGCAAAACTCGAAGGCATGAGCCAGGAAAAATCTTTTTCGTTTAGGTCAAAATTTATCAGACTATAAAAACTAACTTAAAATTTAGGAGGTGAAAAATGACGTGGCCAGTTATTGTTGCTTGCTTCATCGTGTTCTACCTATTGAATGCGATCAAAATTTTGAGGGAATACGAAAGAGGAGTGATATTTCGCTTGGGCCGGGTGCTTGCTAAACCTAAAGGTCCAGGCCTTATCTTTGTTTTTCCTCCAATCGACCGAATGGTCAGGGTGAGCCTGAGGATAATTGTCATGGACATTCCCTCTCAAGATGTGATCACCCGGGACAATGTTTCGGTAAAGGTCAATGCTGTTGTCTATTTTCGCGTTATGGAGCCGCAAAAAGCTGTGATCGAAGTCCAGGATTACATGTTCGCCACATCTCAGCTTGCTCAGACAACACTGCGAAGCGTACTGGGAGAGGCTGAACTGGATGATCTTCTCGCTGAAAGAGAAAAACTCAACACAAAACTCCAGGATATCATAGACAAGCACTCTGACCCATGGGGAATCAAGGTTCAACTCGTTGAAATGAAACATGTTGACCTGCCAGATAATATGGTCAGGGCCATTGCCAAACAAGCTGAAGCAGAAAGAGAAAAAAGAGCCAAGATTATCCATGCAGAGGGCGAGTTCAAAGCTGCTGATCAACTGACCGCTGCAGCCGATATTATCTCAACCAACCCCCAGGCTCTCCAGCTCAGGTTTCTGGGGACTCTTACAGAAATTGCTACAGAAAAAAATTCAACCATCATTTTCCCTCTTCCCATTGAAATGATGAAAGCTTTTTCGTTTACAAAACCTGAAATAAAAAAGTAGGCTGTGAAAAATAAAGACTATAGAGAAATTCAACTCACAAGCTCACAGCTTGTATTCATTTTTCTTGGGATTTTGATCCTGGGCGTGGTTATTTTTCTTCTTGGAGTATCAGTCGGGAAAAAGCAGGCCCAGATCATCAGAGGATCGGAATTGCCAGCTCAGGCAAAGCTCGACCAGGCTAAAGATAAAGAAATCTTGCCGTCCACCAAACCTAAGGATGCTATCGGTAAAGAATTAGCTTCTCACCAGAAAATGAGTGCCAAAACTCCAAAGGAACCTCCTAAGGCCGGGAAAAAAGAACTTTTTTATATCCAGGTTGGAGCTTTTAATAACAGAGAGCCCGCTTCTGCCTTTGCAGAAGAATTCAAGAAGAAAGGCTATCCTGCTCTGGTGTTGGACCCTTTTCCGTCAGATAGAAAAACAGTATTCCGGGTAAGGATTGGAGGATATGAGACCAAGGAAAAAGCTGAAGAAGTAAACAGCCGGTTGAAGTCAGAGTCGAAAAGGAAGAGAGATTACTTCATAGTCAAAAACTAGACTCCCAGAGCCTTCTCCTCAGGTGCCCAGAAAACGAAAGCCCCACAGGTGTTCATGACTTGAAAGTTAAAATACCCGACATTGTTCTGGCCATCTCAAGTGGAGCTTTTACAGCTCTTTCTTTCCCCAAGTTCAACCTTTCCTTTTTTGCCTGGATTTCTCTCATTCCTCTTCTCTCCGTTATTCTGAAAAAAAGCCCTAAACAATCTTTTTTTCTGGGTCTTCTTGCCGGATTTTCGTACTACGCCATTCTGATTTACTGGATCCCTTCTGTATCCTCTCACTACGGAAATCTGTCTCCAGGAGTGAGTATTGCTATCTATATCTTCTTCGCGCTTTTTCTAGCACTTTTCTGGGCTTTTTTCTCTCTCGTTAGCACAAAAATCCATCAATCCTTTCCAAAACAAAGCTTATTTCTTTTTCCTTTTATCTGGATATCTTTTGAATACATCCTTACCCATCTCTTAACAGGATTCCCATGGGGACTCATCGGCTCCAGCCAGTATTTAAACATCTCCTTCATTCAGCTTGCTTCCATTACAGGAGTCTATGGACTTTCTTTTGTGCTCGTACTTTTCCAGAGCCTGTTTCTTTATTCCATGAAGTACAGAAAGAAATCTCCTTTTTTTATAGTGTTGGTTTTCGCCCTCATCATCCATTTTGGAGGATTTCTAAGCCTGGAGAAAGAGAGTACATCTGACAACTCCTTTACCGCTTCCGTTATCCAGGGAAATGTCTCATCGGATATCTATTGGGACAGGATATCAACCCAGGAAATCTGGGATCTTTTCAACCAGCATCTTGAACTGAGCCACCGGGCCTATGAGAAAGGAGCCCGGTTGATCATTTGGCCTGAGTTCTCTGTTCCCCTATGCTTCAGTTGTGACAACAAGCTTTATAAAGATTTCAAAGAAAAGCTTTTTCAGTTTGTTCAGGATACAGGGTCCACTCTTCTCGTCGGCTCAAACGAAACCTCAGGCTCACCAACTGATAAACACTATTATAATACTGCTTTGTGCCTCAAGCCGGATCTATCCATGACCCATTACTATAAAAAACATCTTGTTCCATTCGGTGAATACACTCCCTATAAAAAAATATTTTTCTTTATTGAAAAGATGACCCATGCCATCGGAGACATTACTCCCGGAACCCAGTACTCTCTCCACCGCTTTAAAAATGTCAGATTCGGCTCCCCGATTTGTTTTGAAATCATTTTTCCTGATCTTGTCCGGAGATTCGTAAAAAAAGGGGCAAACTTTCTGGTCACCATCACCAACGACGGCTGGTACGGAAAGAGCTCTGCTCCATACCAGCATTTTTCAATAGCTGTTTTAAGAGCAGTGGAAAACAGGCGCTATCTTCTGAGGGCAGCCACAACAGGAATCAGTGGAGTTATCGATCCCTACGGCCGCATTCTTTCCAAATCAGAACTGATGTCAAGAACGTATCTGACAGGAAACATCACTCCTTACCAGAAACTCACATTCTATTCAAAACACGGGGACATCCTCCCCTTCGGTAGCTTGACTTTAACGGTGATATTCCTTATTCTGGCCTTGGTTAAAAGATTCTATGAAAGAAAAAAATCCCGTTACAAAGTTAAGTCGCTCTGAGCTTCTCGCCAGAGCAAAAGAAAGCTTTTCTAAATTCGAAGAACTCAGAGGCTTTCTTTGACCCCAGCCAAAAAAAATCTGAGATCGATGCCCTAGACAAAGAGCTTTCCTTGCCTGAGGTCTGGAAGAACCAGAAAAAACTTCAGTCCCTCCAGCAAAATAAAAAAAGATTAGAAAGAGATGTTCAGCTCTCTTCGAGTCTCTACAAGAAGAAAGAAGAATTCGAAGTTCTGGTAGAGCTAGCAGAAGAAGGAGAAGACGTCGACAAAGAGATAACAGATGTTCTGGCCTCTTTACAAAAAGACCTCGCTGGAGCAGAACTCCAGATGCATTTCTACAAAGAGGATGATGTTCGAAACGCTATTTTCACCATCCATCCGGGAGCAGGAGGGACGGAATCCCAGGATTGGGCTCAAATACTCCTCAGGATGTACCTTCGCTATGCAGAAAGAAAAGGCTTTAAAACCGAAATCCTCGACATTCTCCCTGGAGATGAAGCAGGCCTCAAAAGTGTAACCGTGCGAGTCGAGGGTGATTATGCATACGGCAATTTAAGCCAGGAATCAGGCGTCCACCGCCTCGTCAGAATATCCCCTTTTGATGCCAATAAAAAACGGCATACCTCCTTCGCGGCTGTTTTTGTTTACCCGGAAGTGGAGGAAGACATCGAAATTGAAATAAATCCTGAAGATTTGCGAGTCGATACCTACCGCTCTTCCGGTCGGGGTGGTCAACATGTTAATGTCACCGATTCTGCTGTAAGAATAACCCACATTCCCACAGGCATTGTTGTTCAATGCCAGAACGAGAGGTCACAACACAAGAATAAAGCCACTTCTATGAAAGTTCTTAAGGCCAGACTTTATGAGCTTGAGAAAAAAGCAAAACTCGAAAAGTTTGAAAAATTAGAGGATGCAAAATCAGATATTGCATGGGGAAATCAAATCCGGTCCTATGTGCTTCATCCTTACCGTATGATCAAAGATACAAGGACAAATGTTGATATCGGGGATGTCGAAAGGGTTCTGGATGGAGATATCGACGAATTCATCAAGGCAAGCCTCCTCTTGCGTAAGAAGGCTGAAGAATAAGGATTTTTTTTCTTACTTGATCTTATCTTTCGCTTCCTCCCATATTTCATCCATCTCCTCCAGGGTGACGTGTCCAAGTTCTTTTCCACTCTCTTTTAATCTCTTTTCGATAAATCCAAACCTTCTGATGAATTTTTTATTGGCATGTTTTAGAGCAACTTCAGGATTTACCCCGAGATGTCTGGATACATTAGCCATTGAAAAGATTATATCGCCTATTTCATGGAGTATTTCATCTTCTTTTCTCGCTCTTATAGCATCTTCCAATTCAGATATCTCTTCTTTCACCTTCTGAAGAGCATCCAAAGGCTGACTCCAGTCAAATCCATAAGGGGAAACACGCAGCCCGATCTGGAAAGCTTCAAGAAGGGAAGGAAAACATTCAGCCATCCCGTCAAAAAGGGATTGCCTTCCTTTCTCTGCCCTTTTCTGCCTTTGCCACTCATCAAAAACTTTCTTTGAAGTCTCGATGGATCTCCGGGCAAACACATGGGGGTGTCGACGAATCATCTTCTGGTTGATCCCTTCTAAAACATCAGAAATGGAAAACTTTTCTTCTTCTTCATAAATCTTGGATAGAAAAACAACCTCCATCAACACATCTCCCAGCTCCTCTGCCAACGATACGGCATCTCCAGCACAGATAGCATCAACGGCTTCATAGACCTCCTCTAAAAAATAATTGGTTATAGACTTTTCATCCTGTTCCCTGTCCCAGGGACATCCCTCCTCGCCCCGGAGAGTGTCTAAAATCTGCACCAACTGTCTGAACTTTTTTCCTGCGTTTTCAGTTTTTTCCATTTCTCTTCTCCTTGAATTATTCCAAAGAATATTGTAATATTTTCCGTCAATTTACTATAAGTATTTGAAATCTGAAAAAATTTCAATCCCGTCAAGCTTTTTTTGTTCTTCTTTTGAAAAAAGGGGCATAAAAATGTCAAAAAAAGAAAAGGATAAAAAAGACAAAGAAAAAGAGAAAACACCTGAAGAACAGGAGAGGCTCATCCCTCCCCTCGATTTCAGCTCTCTCGTCCTTCCCTTCTACACCCAAGCTTTAATGAAGCTGGGCCTGATGAAAGATCCTCAAAGCAATAAAGAAAAAGAGGACTTGGAATTAACAAAAAGATTGATCGATTTACTTGACCTTTTAAAGGATAGGACAAAAGGAAATCTCAATCCAGAAGAGGAAAAAATTTTAGACACCTGTCTTCAACAGCTCAAGATGATTTACATGGAGAAGACAGAATTTATTAAAATGTAACTTTATGGAAATAATAAACGGTTTCGAAAAAATTCCTCTACCCTCAAAAAATTCAATAATTGCTATTGGAAACTTTGACGGCATTCATCTCGGCCACAAAAAGATATTGGAGTTCCTGGCAGCAGAGGCTAAAAAAAATGCTCTTCTCTCTCTTGTTTTAACTTTTTCTCCTCATCCGGAAAGAATTCTGGGAGAAAAAAGAATAAAAATGATTCAAACACTCGACCAGAGAGTGAACGAGATGAAAAAATTTGGAATTGATACCATTTTGATCATACCTTTCGACGAGAAATTTTCAAGCCTCTCCAGTTATGATTTTGTCCAAAAAATTGTTGTGGATAGGCTCAAAGCCAAGGCCGTTATCATAGGAGAAAATTTTCGCTTCGGCAAAAATCGCGAAGGGGATATTGCGCTTCTCTTCCGCCTGGCCTCAGGATATAATCTCAAAATCCATTCTATCCCCCCCGTGACAAAAGAAGACATGATTGTGAGCAGCAGTCTTATCCGCAACTATCTCAAGGAAGGGAAAATAGAAAAAGCAAATGTCTTATTGGGAAGGTTCTACGAGGTCGCTGGAAAAGTGATAAAGGGCAAATCCAGAGGAAAAACTTTAGGATTCCCAACCGCTAATATAAAGACCGAAAACGAGATCATTCCTCAAGGTGTTTTTATCTCAACGACCGGAATAGGCCCCGAAACATTTTCATCTCTGACTAATGTAGGAAGGTGTCCCACATTTAACCAGAAAGAAACAAATATTGAATCCTATATAATGAACCTTAACAAGGACATCTACGGAAAGAAAATAAGAATCAATTTTTTAAAAAGAATAAGGGATGAAATGAAGTTTAAAACTCAAGCTGAACTCTCCCAACAAATTAAAAAAGACTTAGAACTCGCAAAAAGCTATTTTAAGTTGCGGCCCATTCGCGGTGGGCACTGAAAACGCCCCTCTTTTCCGTGATCCCAGCAACAATCTCTTCAACTCCAGGCAAAGGCTAAGTGTGGAGAAAACCGTGAGCAAGGCTGTGCGGGCATGGTTCCTCTCCTGAAAGGAGAGGAGAGCGAAGCCTGTATCCGAGCTGGCTTTGCCTCGCTGGGGCAAAGACAGCGCGTTTTCAAACCACTTAGTCTGAGCCTCCCTTGACTTTTTTCCCAATATATTGCATTTTTTTAGGGAAAGGATGGAATTTTCCTTAGAAAAAAATAAAACTTCCCCCCTCACACAGGAGTTATCATATGAAAGAAAAAATTAAAGCTAAAGTAATGGATTCTCGAAAAATGAAACGCGCCGTTCATCGAATGACAACTGAAATCATCGAGCGCAATCGAAATTTAAAAAACGTGGTGATTGTCGGAATAAGGACAAGAGGTATTTATCTGGGAAAAAGAATATCAAACCTGATTAAAGAACTGGAAAAAATTGATATTCCTGTAGGAATTTTAGATATAACTCTTTACCGGGACGATTTCTCAGAGCTAGAAGCCCAGAATATGGTCAAAAAGACAGAAATCAATTTTTCTGTAGAAAAAAAAGATGTTCTACTTGTCGATGATGTCCTTTTTACCGGAAGAACAATACGAGCAGCCATGGACAGCCTGATTGACCTGGGACGCCCAAAAACAATTCAGCTTCTTGTCCTCATCGATCGTGGACATCGTGAGCTGCCCATAAGAGCTGATTATGTGGGAAAATTTCTTCCCACATCAAAACGAGAGCTTGTTCAAGTCAAGCTAAAAGAAATAGACAGCAACGATGAAGCTCTCATTACAGAGCCCGCTGGAATGAAGTAGGAAAAAAGACTTGGCCTTTAAACATAAACATCTTCTTGGAATTCAAACGCTAGGCCCTTCGGATATTACAACCGTGCTGGATACAGCGGAATCCTTTTGTAATATATCCACCCGGGAAATAAAGAAGGTTCCTATCCTGAGAGGAAAAATTATCATCAATCTTTTCTTTGAGCCCAGCACCCGCACTCTAAGTTCCTTCGAGCTTGCCGCAAAACGGTTGAGTGCGGATATTATCAGCCTAAACAAGCAGTCCAGCAGTGTCATTAAGGGAGAAAGCCTAAAAGATACGATCAAAAATCTAGAGGCGATGAATCCTGACTCACTCATCATCAGGCATTCCGCGGCTGGAGTTCCCTACTTTGCCACTACCTTTTGCCAATCCCATATCATAAATGCGGGAGATGGAGCACATGAACATCCCACTCAAGCACTCCTGGATGCCTTAACGATAAGGCAAAAAAAGAAAAGCTTTAAAAACCTGAAAGTCCTGATCGTTGGAGATATTCTCCACAGCAGAGTCGCACGGTCGAACATCTTCCTTCTTAAGAAGATGGGAGCGAGAGTCGTTCTTGTCGGTCCACCCTCCCTTCTTCCTGCAGAGTTTAAAAAATTTGGAGTGGAAATTGACTACGACTTTGATAGAGCCATAAAAAAAGCAGATGTGATCATGATGCTAAGGATCCAGCTTGAAAGACAGAAAAAAAACTATTTCCCTTCCATTCGAGAATACAGAAATCTTTATGGCCTCACTGAAAAAAGATTCCGTCGAGCGAAAAAGAATGCCATTATCATGCATCCTGGCCCTATCAACAGAGGGGTAGAAATCTCGGCTGATATGGCAGATTCTGCAAAATCCGTTATATTGAAGCAGGTTGAAAACGGGATTGCAACCAGAATGGCGGTTCTTTACCTTTTGTTAGGAGGAAAAGAACGTGAAGCTATTAATTAAGAACGGAAGAGTCATCGATCCTTCTTCCAGAACAGATGAGAGCCTGGATCTTTTGTTAGATAAAGGAAGGATTGTCGATATAAAAACAAAAATTAAAACCGATGGTGCAAAAGTCATCGATGCCTCGAGGTTAGTGATAGCTCCAGGATTTATTGATATGCATGTGCATCTCCGAGATCCGGGCCAGGAGGATAAAGAAACGATAGCCACAGGTTCTCTTGCCGCAGCCAAGGGAGGTTTTACTTCAATCGCCTGCATGCCTAACACTCATCCTGTTAATGATAACCGGGGCGTGACCGAGTATATACTCTCGGAGGCAAACAAAAAAGCTGTGGTCAACATTTTCCCAGTAGCCTCCATAACAAAAGGGCAAAAGGGTAAAGAACTGACAGATATGGCTGATTTGATCGATGCCGGAGCCATCGCCTTTTCTGATGACGGTCATCCTGTAGAAAACAGCGATACCATGCGCCGTGCTCTGGAATATGCAAAAATATTAAACACTTTAATCATCGATCATTGTGAGGATAAGAATTTAAGCGGCCAAGGAGTAATGAACGAGGGGTATTATTCCTATCTTTATGGCCTCAGAGGAATCCCTGGCTCTTCAGAAGAGATAATGGTCGCCCGGGACGTCATACTGGCCGAAAAGGCAGAAGCAAGAATTCATATCGCACACTTGAGTGTTAAAGGTGCCGTGGATATTGTCAAAGAAGCAAAGAAAAAAAGGATCAAAGTCACTGCAGAAGTCACTCCCCACCATCTCTTTTTAAACGACTCTTGCATTGAAACGTATAACACAAATTTGAAGATGAATCCTCCTCTTAGAAGTAAAGAAGATACCCAAGCATTAATAAAGGGAATACAGGAAGGCGTTGTAGATGTTCTGGCAACCGATCATGCCCCTCATACTCCGGATGAGAAGGATGTCGAATTTGACCAGGCTCCCTTTGGTATTAATGGGCTGGAAACCGCAGTCTCCCTTTTCCTGGATAGGCTTGTAGACAAAAAAATCATTTCACTCAAAAGATTTATTGAGATGATATCGACCTCTCCGGCCCTTATTCTGGAACTTGAAAATAAGGGCAAAATATGCATAGGAGCTGATGCTGATTTGACTCTTTTGGATCTTCACAAAGAAATAATTATTGACGTGGACACATTCAAATCCAAAAGCAGGAATAATCCTTTCCAGGGTTGGAAATTAAAAGGGATGCCAGTCATAACGATAGTCGGAGGAAAAATCGCCTATTCTTCTTCATCTATAAAATCTAAGTAAATGGAAAAAAATCTGATGAAAATAAATATCCAGCAATTTGAAAAAAGGATAGGTTACAGCTTTAAAAATAAAGACCTCCTCATCCAAGCTTTAACCCACAGCTCCTATGCTTACGAGAGCCAGCAAAATGTGGGATCGGACAACGAAACATTAGAATTCTTGGGAGATTCAGTCCTTGGCCTAGTCATAGCTGATTACCTCTACTCCAACTATCCTGGTTTAACCGAAGGCGAACTTTCCAAACTCAAGTCTACTGCAGCAAATACTTCCTCTCTATCTTCCTTCTGCCAGAAAATAAAACTCGATAAAATAATACTCCTTGGTAAAGGAGAAGAAAAAAGCGGGGGAAGAAAAAAAAGAACGATCTTAGCCGGGGCCTTCGAAGCATTGGTGGCGGCAATATTTTTAGACGGTGCATTCGCAGAATCTAAAAAATTTCTTTCCATTCTCCTGGAGGCTCTATTTAAAAAAATCAGAATCAAGAAATTCCTTGTCAACAACTACAAATCGGCTCTGCAAGAATACTTCCAGAAAGAGAACCTTTCTGCGCCTATTTATAGAACCATCACAACAACAGGACCTGACCACAAAAAAAGCTTTACCGTTGAAGTCCTCTTTAAAAATAAGCCGCTGGCAAGGGCAAGAGGCAAGACCAAAAAAAATGCTGAACAAAAGGCCGCTCAAAAAGCTCTCAAGAACATCCTGGGGAAAAAAATGAAGTCCTTAACTTCTGATGTTTTTCTTCTGAAGAAAAAAACATGATTAAATCTTATTCTTTTGGCCGCATGGTCATAGAGAGCCAAACATATACCTCTGACCTCATCCTCCTTCCAGACAGGGTAGATGATTCCTGGTGGCGGGAATCCGGTCATAGAGTCTGCCTCAAAGATATTGAAGGTGTTCTCAGAGAAGAGCCTGAAGTCCTGGTTATTGGAACGGGCTTCTACGGTTTAATGAAAGTGGAAGAAGAGGTGGAACGTCATGCTCAATCAAGCGGGATAGAGCTTATCGTAAAAAAAACAAAAAATGCTGTTTTAAGTTTCAATGAGATCGCTTCCCAGAAAAAGACAATCGGAGCCTTTCACTTGACCTGCTAAAAAAAAATTTATAACTGCATTGTGAAATCCAGGGAAAATGGCTAAATGTTTGAAATGCAAAAAGAGAAAGGGCAAACGGTACTGTGTTGCCCTGGGAGATTATTTATGCAGCCTCTGCTGTGGCCTCCTCAGGGAGAAAAAAATACACTGTCCTCAAAATTGCTCTTTTCTGACCAAACACAGGCCTTATCAGGAGAAGCGAATCATTGAAAAAGAACAAGCATCCGTCATAAAAAAGACATCTTCAGAGGAAGACATCTTAAATGATGAGAGGATGGCCTGGCTTGCTTTCCATATAGAAGCACCTCTGCATGAATTCGCTGAAAAAAGAGAATCTTTTTCAGATAAAGAAGCCCTGTTATCCCTGGAATACGCCAGAGAAAAAATTGATGAGGGCAAAAAACTACTCTCTTCTCTCCAAGAAGAAATAAAGCCGAGAAACGAAATTGGAGAAGCTATCTATCAGGCTATAGAAAATTGCCGTTATGAAAAGAGGATTATTCTTCCAGGAGAAATGGGAATATATAAAAGAGAAGAAAAATTAAAATGCCTGGAACGGGTCATGCTCGCTGTTAGGTCCTGGGCAAAAGGAAACTTCGAAGGAAGAAATTATATCCAGCAGCTCATTACGCGTTTTGCAAGAATAGAAGAGCTATCCCGCCAGAAAAAAATCATACCTCGTGAATAATCCAGGCAGCCTGGATGATTCACGGGCCGAGATTGCTGTAGCGGCAAGGCCGCAGCACATGAAGCTGTAGTGATCTACTGCGAATGGGCTGCAACGAAGCCGATGCGGCGAGATCGGCTCGCCCGTAGGGGAAAAAATGCCGACTTATAATAAAATTGAGAACATGGTAGAAAGCCTGAATCTTGGTTTTGAGAAAAACAACATAAAGAACTCATGTCACTGTAAATGAAATATAGTGTCGGCAGTTTTTATGAATATTTCAGGCTAAGTGAAATACGCAACAATTTTAACTTTCCTATCACTTACTCAAGAGTTCTCCTACGAAGTGAAGGGAAGGGATGTTGTTGCAGACAATCTTAACAATGGCGGCTGTGGGCACGGCTAATATCATGCCCGGAATACCCCATAACCAGTACCAAAAAAAGAGAAAAAAGCTCTTCTTTTTGTCTTTCTGCATTTGATGTCTATTTGTTCCTATGATATAAGCAATGGAGAAGTTCAGCTAATGTAAATTAAATAAAAAAATGGAAAATCCGTTACATGGCAAAATAAAACTTCCTAAAAATAATTAATAAATCGAGATTTTAAATATGGTAACATTTTGTTAAAATCAACATAGAAAAAACGTCTTAACAGGTTCTAAGATGAATAGATTGGAAACTTTAAATAGAAATTGGCATGTAGCAAAGATTATAAAGGTTTTAAAGGAATATAAAGATTATCTGAGAAGAGAATATAACGTTAAGCAAATTGGCATCTTTGGTTCTTATTTGAAAAATGAACAAAAGAAGAGGAGTGACATTGATATTCTCGTAGAATTTAAGAAGCCTGTAGGCTTAGTGTATTTTGAATTGAAAGATTTTTTAGAAGATATATTAAAAATTAAGGTGGATTTGGTCATAAAGAAAGGTATAAAACCGCGCCTTAAAGACAAAATTCTAAAGGAAGCTATATATATATGAAAGAGAGGGATTGGAAGCTTTTTTTGGAAGATATATTAAAAAGTTTGAGTAAAATAGAGCGGTACATAGAGGGAATGGACTTCAAAATTTTTGTGAAAAATCAAATGGTGATTGATGCTGTTATGAGAAATCTAGAGATTGTCGGAGAAGCCTGCAAGCATATACCTGTGAGAACAAGAAAAAAATATGTGGAAGTCCCCTGGAAAGCAATAGTTGGATTGAGAAATATCGCAGTCCACGAATATTTTGGATTAGATTTAGAAAATATTTGGAAGATTGTCAATGAAGATTTACCGAAAAATAAAGAAACTTTCCTTGAAATTTTGGAAAACAAATAATTTTCATACAGCTAATGCTGTCTGTTGCTACAGGAAAAGATAACTGTAAAAATAACGCGATATTATAAGGGGTTATTGAGGAAAAACTAATAAAGGTAAAATTGGAACCTCAAAAGCTAACTCATTTAAGAAAGAAGTATTTAGTAAAGAAATTGTTAAGAAACATTCTGAAATAATTCACTGAGAAATATATTGATAAAAAAAATAGAGAAAGAAAAACTTAACAAAATTCTAAAGACTTACTTTAAAGAAATTCATAAAGTCTATGTATCCAGTCAATTTAGGGAAGAGAGCTTCTATCCCTATTTAAAAATACTAATTGAGGGATGTGCAAATTTTTTCAAGCATGGAGCGGGAGTTCTTGTTCAACCTAAAAAGACAGAAGTTGGTATCCCAGATTTTTTGATTAAAACAGATGGCGAGATAATAGGTTACATTGAATCTAAAACACCTGACGAGGATCTTCAAAATATTGAAGATTCAAATCAACTGAAAAGGTATCGTGACTCTCTTCCAAATCTAATTTTGACTAACTTTTTAGAATTCAGATTATTCAGATATGGTAATCCTATAGACAAAGTGGAGGTTGGGCGTCAAGCTATTTTACAAAAATTACAGTATCCTCCTGTTCCTGAAAAATTAGAAGAATTTTTCCAACTTCTAGAAAAATTCTTTTCCTTTTCTATTCCTGAAATTCAAAAATCATCTGACCTTTCTATTGAACTTGCCAAAAGAACCCGGCTACTTGAACATCTCTTGCAGGAAGAGCTTTCAAGAGAAAACAAGGAAATTATGAGATTCTATGAAACTTTTCAGGAGGAACTTATAGAGACCCTGACAAAAGAAAGATTTGCTGACCTCTATGCTCAGACTATAACCTACGGACTTTTTGCAGCAAGAATGAAGGCTCTCACTAAAGAAACATTCAAAAGAGAGTTAGCTTGGAAATTCATCCCACAGAGTTTGCCCTTGCTCAAGGAAATTTTCTACTCTTTCACCGGGCCCCACTTCCCAGAATCATTAGCTTGGATAGTCGATGAATTAAGCCAGGTGCTTGAAAAAGCAGACATTGATTCAATTCTTAAAGAGTTTAAGATTACCAGATGGGAAGAAGATCCTGTAATCCATTTTTATGAAACCTTTCTTGCTACCTACAATCCAAAAGAAAGAGAAAAGCTGGGTGTGTACTACACTCCATTGCCTGTAGTTTCTTATATAACTAGGTCAATTCATAAGCTTTTAAAAGATAGATTTAAAAAGCCAGAAGGACTTGCCACAAGAGATGTCACAATACTTGATCCAGCAGCAGGAACTTTAACTTTTATAGCCCAGGCTATCAAACAAGTTAAAAGCGAATTAGAAGAGAGGAAAAAACAAGGCCTTATAAAATCCTATATTCAAGAACACATCCTTCCTCATTTTCATGCCTTTGAAATTCTTATGGCTCCCTATACAGTCGGCCACTTTAAGGTTTCAATGATTTTAGAAGAGTTAGGCTATAAGTTTAAAGAGAATGAACGATTTCAATTTTATTTGACAAATACGCTAGAGATTAAAGAGCCCAAGCAAATAAGCTTTCTTATTGATCTGGCTAAAGAAGGCCAAGAAGCGAAAAAAATAAAAGAAGAAATTCCTATTCTTGTAGTTTTAGGCAACCCTCCTTATTCAGTAAGCTCAGAAAACAAGTCAGAATTCATCGAGCGATTAATGGATGACTATAAAGAAGATGTAAGAGACGAGAGGAATATCCAGCCGCTTTCAGACGATTATATAAAATTTATTCGATTTGCTCACTGGAAGATAAATCAATCAGGCAAAGGAATATTAGGATTTATTACCAATAATTCCTATCTATCCGGAATAATTCATCGTGGAATGAGAAGAAAGCTCTTAGATACCTTTGACAAGATTTATATTTTAAATCTACATGGCTCTTCAAGAATTGGTGAAAAAACACCTGAAGGCACTAAAGATGAAAATGTTTTTGACATCCAACAGGGAGTCGCTATCGCCATTTTTACAAAACATGAAAAATCCTTTAAAGGAAAGAAAATTTATTATGCGGACCTCTGGGGACTGAGAAAGAAAAAATATGATTATCTGTTAAAGAAAGACATAAGAACAACAAAATGGCAGAAACTCAAACCTATCGAGCCCTATTATTTCTTCGTTCCTAAGGATTTTGATTTAGAGGAAGAGTATGGGAAATTCTGGAAACTGACTGATATTTTTAAGGAATGGTCAAGTGGAATAAAAACCCATCGTGACAATTTCGTTGTAGGATTTACAAAAGAAGAAATAGTTCAAAGACTCAGGATATTCACAGGAAAATCGCCTGATGAACTGGTTAGTAAAAGTATGAACCTCAAGGACACGGGAACGTGGAATTTAACTGAGGCGAGAATAAAAATCAGAAATCAAAGACCAGAAGATAAAATTATTCCAATAACTTATCGACCTTATGATATAAGGCATATTTGTTACGAACCAACTTTAATAGATAGACCCAGATTACCTTTTATGAACTACATGCTGGCAAATAATTTAGGCTTAGCAGTTGTACGAATACTCTCTAAATTGCCATTTTCCCACGCCTTCATTTCTGAATGTTTGACTAATGGAGAACTTGTTTCTGTAAGAACCAAAGAAAGAACTTATATTTTCCCACTCTATCTCTACCCACAAAAGCCAAAGGATAAAGTATTAGATGAAATAACTAATGAAATAGAAAGTTCTTCTAACTTCAATTCTGAATTCTTGCAATCTTTAAACGATTCCCTGGGTAAGGAGCCACCTCCAGAAAGTATTCTTTTCTACATATATGCAGTCCTTTATTCTCCTGCTTATAGAAAACGTTACGAAGAATTCTTAAAAATAGACTTCCCAAGAGTTCCATTACCTAAAAACTACAAGCTTTTTGAGGCCTTAAGTAATCTTGGTAAAGAACTCGTCGACTTACATTTACTAAGACATGCTTCTCTCGATAAGACAGAAATTGGCTTTCCGGAAAGCGGCACTGATATAGTCGAAAAAGTGATATATGATGAAAAAACTCAGAGAGTTTCCATTAACAAAGGCCAGTATTTTGAAGATGTTCTGAATGAAGTATGGCGTTATCGAATAGGATCCTATCAAGTAATGGAAAAATATTTGAAAGACAGAAAAGGACGAAAATTATCCCTCGATGAGATTAATCACTATATGAAAGTAGAAAAAGCAATTAGATTTACAATTAAAATCCAAAAAAAGATTGACAAACAGATAGTAAAACTATTTGGTTCATCTCCAATTTAGTTGTAATACCTTTTACAGAAT
>DAOUYU010000058.1 GCA_030673995.1 Candidatus Aminicenantota bacterium | reverse complement strand
GGGGAGGTAAGTTTGTAGGCATGAAATCCTCTACGAACTCAATTATAGCCAAAATGAGGTCAGAAAAAAAAGAGGGCAGGCACTTTTTCTATAATAATATTTTTTTCCGTGATTAGAAGAGGTTTTGGGGGAAAGCCTCGCTCCCCTTCAGATTTTTAACGCCATTCTTCACTTGGCCTTCTCGGTGGCCTCGAAACTCCGCACCACAGTTCATGACATACACCGTATGCTCTTTTTCATAACGTGACTCGCTTCTTTTTCCTGTTTCGTGCTCAAACATCTCGGCCGGCTGACTTCGTCAACTTCCCTCAAAGGCCAAATTCCGAAGGCTAAATCTTCAATGGTCGCTACGGCTATCCCCCAAAACCTGGTAGTGAAAAGAGAGAAGAGGAACCATGCCCGCTCAGCCTTGCTCATGGTTTTCTCCACACTTAGCCTCTGCTTATGCCCTCTTTTTTATAAGTGAGTAAATAATGGCAGAACCTTCGTCTTTTTATCGATAGAATAAGTATTATGGATGGCGAGGATCTAGCGAATTTTGGACCGAAGAATTGGTTTTCCGAAATGAGAGATAAAGCCACCACTTTTAAGAGAAAAAAAGGGGGATTTTCCTTTACTAAATTGCCCATTTATTATATAATTTTTAATGAAAAATATGCCTGCTGGGTTACATGAAATTCCTGCCTTAATGGCCCCCATTTTTTCCTAAAGTAAAAAGAAAATGAAAGAAAAAAAATATACAGCAGAAAGCATAAAAGTACTTAAAGGGCTGGAAGCGGTTCGCAAACGGCCGGCCATGTATATCGGGAGTACTGGCCCCGATGGATTACACCATTTAGTCTATGAAGTCGTCGATAATAGCATCGATGAGGCTCTGGTTGGATTCTGTTCAGAGATCGATGTGATCATTCATGTGGATTGCAGCGTCACTGTTATCGATGACGGCCGTGGTATCCCAGTTGGAATGCACAAAAAGGAGAAAAGACCTGCTGCGGAAGTTGTCATGACAACTCTTCATTCCGGCGGAAAATTTGATACCAAATCATACCGGGTCTCAGGCGGTCTTCATGGAGTCGGAGTCTCTGTTGTTAACGCTCTCTCCGATAGGCTTGATATGGAGATCAAAAGAAATGATGGCGTCTACTTCCAGAGTTATAATAAAGGTAAGCCTGCATCCAGTTTGAAGAAAATAGGGAAAACAAAAAAGACCGGCACAAAAATCACCTTCCTCCCTGATAAAGAAATCTTTGAATCCATAGAAGTCAATTTTGAGATTTTAAGCCAGAGATTGAGGGAATTATCTTTCCTGAACAAAGGGTTAAAAATTACTCTTGTCGATGAACGCAACGACCGGAAGCAAGAATTTCAGTACAAAGGAGGAATTCTGGAGTTTGTGCAGTACCTCAATCAAAACAAAACTCCGCTGCACCCGAAGCCCATCTATTTTAAACGTGTTAAAGACGACATTGATGTGGAGATGGCCCTTCAATATAATTCAAGTTATTCTGAGACCATTTTTTCATTTGTGAACAACATCAGTACCACTGAAGGTGGCACCCATTTAATAGGATTTAAGGCAGCCATGACCAGGACCATAAACAGTTATGCCAATGCCCATAATTTGATCAAGGATTTAAGCCAGAATTTAACCGGTGATGATACCCGGGAAGGATTGTGCTCGGTATTAAGTTTGAAGCTTCATAATCCACAGTTTGAAGGCCAGACAAAGACGAAGCTTGGAAACAGTGAAGTCAAAGGAATTGTAGAATCCATCGTGAACGAACAACTCTCAATTTATTTTGAGGAGAATCCGACAGTTGCCAGGAAAATTATTTTGAAAATCTTAGATGCAGCCAGGGCAAGGATGGCTGCTCGAAAAGCTAGAGAACTGGCGCGCCGCAAGGGAGTTTTAGAGTCAACGTCACTGCCAGGAAAATTGGCTGATTGTCAGGAAAGAGATCCTGAAGGAAGCGAGATCTTCCTCGTAGAGGGAGATTCTGCAGGTGGCTCAGCCAAGCAGGCCCGGGATCGACGCTTCCAGGCCATCTTGCCCCTCAAGGGAAAAATCCTCAATGTGGAAAAGGCAAGATTCGATAAGATTCTCAAAAGCGAAGAGATTGGAGTTATCATATCAGCTTTAGGAACAGGTGTTGAACAGTCAGACTTCAATTTGGATAAATTGCGTTATCATAAAGTTATCATTATGACGGATGCCGATGTGGATGGCTCCCACATAAGAACCCTCCTCCTGACTCTCTTTTACCGGCAGATGCCCCGGCTCATTGAAAAAGGCCATCTCTATATTGCCCAGCCCCCTTTATATAAGATAACAAAGGGGAGATCGGTTCAGTATTTAAGGGATGAGCGTTCGTTTGAAAAACACGTGATCAGAAAAATCTCAGAAGAATTCCAGCTTAAAGTAAAAAGACAAAGAGATTTTGTCAAGGGCGAAAAATTCAGAAAGTTCCTCCACAGAATAATCGCTAAAAAGAACTATATTCAGATCCTGGAACGAAAAAACTTTCCGTTCTTTCTCATCAAGATTCTTCTTAATAACGGAGTTGAGGATTTAAAGTTTCTACAAGAACAGAAGAAAATGCAGGATATCAAGAGCCGGCTCACAGAGATAGGTGTTGTCTCGGGATTGAGTACGGATGAAGAGCACGGACTCTATGAATTATCAGTTAATTTCCAGATAAATGGTATAAGTGTTTCCTGCAAAGTTAACAGAGATTTGATTAAATCTGTTGAGTACCAGAGTCTCTATAAAATCCATAAGGAATTAGAGGACTTTCTTCCTCCTTTTCATGTCATAAAAGAAGCCGAACAAGTCAAGCTTGAAAACGAAGCAAAGCTTCTTGATTACCTCCTCCAGAGAAGTAAAAAGGGTATTGTCATCCAGAGATACAAGGGACTGGGTGAAATGACTCCGCATCAGCTCTGGGAGACTACCATGGATCCAGAAGTAAGATATCTTCAGAAAGTTTCCATCCGGGATGCCGTTGAAGCGGAAACCATTTTTACAACCCTCATGGGTAGTGAAGTGGAGCCTCGGAGGAATTTCATCGAAGAAAACGCCCTTGAAGCTCAGAATCTGGATATTTAGAAAAAAAAGAAACGTCAATTATTTTACCTTAAAAAGGAGATTGGATGGCAGAAGATACGTCCAATGTGATCGAGGTAAGCCTTGAAGAAGAGATGAAGCAGTCCTACCTCGATTACGCCATGAGCGTGATTATTGGTAGAGCCATCCCTGATATCAAGGACGGGCTCAAACCTGTCCACCGCCGCACACTTTATGCTATGCATGAGGCTCCGAATCCCTGGAACAAGCCTTTTAAGAAATCCGCTCGTATTGTTGGGGATGTCATAGGTAAGTATCACCCTCACGGAGAGGGAGCTGTCTATGATACTCTCGTCCGCATGGCTCAGGATTTTAGTCTCCGCTATCCCCTTGTGGATGGACAGGGCAATTTTGGTTCCATAGATGGAGATCCGCCGGCTGCCATGAGGTATACAGAAGTCAGGATGAAAAAGATCACCCAGGAGCTTCTGGCAGACCTTGAGAAAGATACAGTCAACTTTATTCCCACCTATGATGGAAGCCTTCAGATGCCTGAAGTTATGCCTGCTAAATTTCCAAATCTTCTTGTCAATGGAGGGTCGGGGATTGCGGTTGGCATGGCCACAAACATTCCTCCCCACAATTTGACAGAAGTCATAGAGGGAATGATTCATCTTATCCAGCATCCTAAAACCAAGCTGGAAAAAATCATGGATTTTATTCTGGGTCCGGATTTTCCAACTGGGGGATTGATATTCGGACAGGAAGGAATAAAAGAAGCCTATAAAACAGGAAGAGGGATTATTTTTTTAAGAGCCAGAGCAATAATTGAGCGTGGCCGGAAGAATGAGAGGGACCGAATCGTCGTCAATGAAATTCCCTATCAGGTGAACAAATCAAGGTTGCTTGAAAACATCGCAGACCTTGTCAACAGTAAAAGAATAGAGGGAATAGCAGATATACGGGATGAGTCAGACAGAGAAGGAATGAGGATTGTGATTGAAGTAAGAAAGGGAGAGCTTCCTGAAATTATTTTGAATAATCTTTACAAGCACACAGCACTTCAAACCTCGTTCGGTATTATTATGCTGGCAATTGTCGAGAAACAGCCAAAGTTGCTCGGCCTTGTTGAGATGATGAAGTATTTTATCTCTCATCGTCAGGATGTTGTTCGGCGCCGTACTCGCTATGAATTGAAGAAGGCAGAATTAAGAGCACATATTCTAGAGGGGCTCACTATTGCTCTGGATAATCTGGATAAGATCATAAGCCTTATCCGTTCTTCCAGTACGGTTGAGCAAGCCAGGAATGGACTCATCACCAATTTCCATCTGACAAAGATTCAGGCTCAGGCTATTCTGGATTTACAGCTTCAAAAATTGACTCGATTGGAAAGGGACAAGATTCAAAAAGAATACAGGGATCTGAAGAAAACAATCACAAAGCTGAGAAGAATTTTGGGCAGTGATAAGCTTATCTTGGATATTATCATCGACGAGCTGGAAAAGATAAAAGAGGAATACAGTGATAAAAGAAAAACAGAGATCAAAGAAGAAATAATCTCAGAACTCACTCCAGAAGATCTAATCAAAGAAGAGGATGTTGCCATCACTTATACTTCATCAGGCTATGTTAAGCGAACGTCTTTGAGTTACTATCACTTCCAGAGCAGAGGGGGAAAAGGGAAAAGAGGCATTAAAATGAAGGCAGAAGATGTGGTTCAAAATCTCTTTATCTGTTCCACACATAGCTATCTTTTATTTTTTACTGACAAAGGCCGCCTGTACTGGCTGAAGGCCTTGGAAATACCAGATGTGGGTGTATCCGGGCGAGGGAAGTCTATCAATAATCTCATTCAGTGCGGGCCAGAGGAGAATGTCCGGTCTGTCGTTTCAGTGAAAGATTTTTCTGGAGACTATTATGTGATGATGTTAACCACTGATGGGCGGATTAAGAAAACAAAATTGAGTGACTTCCGGAATATCCGTAAGGGTGGCATTCAAGCTATCCATCTCAACCGAAAAAGCGAATTACTCATGGCAAAGTTAACCGATGGTCAAAAGGATATTCTGATTGGCACCAGGCTGGGAAAGGCTATAAAGTTTAAAGAGAGCGAAGTCAGGCCTATGGGGCGTCAAGCAGCCGGAGTCAAAGCCATCTCCCTGGGTGTCAAAGATAAGATTATTGGAATGATTGTTGTGGGAGATGAGGATAAATACGTGTTCACTGCAAGCGAGAAGGGTTGCGGGAAAAAGACAGATATAAGCCTCTATCCCAGACATCGAAGAGGAGGAAAGGGCGTTCTTAATCTTAGAATTAACTCCAAGATTGGAAAGGCCATAGGAATGGTGGGAATTTCAGAAGAAGAGCTGCTTCAGATCACAAAGCTTGGAAAGGTGATTCGAATAAAGACAGGGCTTCTTAGATCTTTAGGAAGAGCGACTCAAGGAGTTAGGATCATTAATCTTAAAAAAGGTGACAGAGTTGTCTCTTTGGCCAAAGTCAGGGAACGATAAGGAAGAAGGAAGAAGGATTAAGGATTAAGGAAGAAGGAAGAAGGGGGAAGCTCATAGCTATCGTCATTCCCGCACCCGCTTTCGCGGGCACAGGCTTCGTAGGAATGACAGACACTTACACTCAATCGTCATTCCCGCGGAAGCGGGAATCCATAACTACTAGAGAAAAAAGGGGACAGGCTACTTTTTTCCTTAAAAAAAAGTTGCCTGTCCCCTTTTTTTTCTCCGGTCGCTCACAAAAACAAGAAAAAAGAGCCTGTCCCCATTTTCTCTATTCTCCTTTTTTCACTTGACAGGCAAATCTTAACTTCATTAAGATTGAAATAATTTCTAAATAAGGAGAGCATAATGGTTGAAACAATCGGTCAGCTTTTTCTTAATACATCAAAATCTTTTATCAAAGACGATCTGATGCTCTGTAAAAAAGAGGGGCGCTATGTTCCCATCTCTACTGAAGAATTTTCTAACAGGGTTAAATATTTTTCTCTTGGCTTGAGAGATATGGGGCTTGGGGCCAGGGATAAGCTTGTCATCTTCTCTGAAACAAGACCTGAATGGGTCATCACAGATATTGCCAATCTGTGCCTTGGGGGGATTACTGTGCCTATTTATGCGTATTTAGTTCCCGAGCAAGTCAAATACATCATTGATAATTCAGACGCCAAGATTGTGGTCGTTTCTACCCAGGAGCAATGGCAGAAACTAGAATTGATCAGGCCTGAACTGACCAAGGTCACACATTACATCACTTTCGAAGCCGAGGCCCCTGAAGGAGTTTTGACCGTAGCTCAGGTCTATGAGAGAGGGAAAAAGATCGCCGAGGAGAATCCGGAGCTTTTTGAAAAAACGGCTTTGACAATTAGGCCTGAGGATATAGCTTCTATCATTTACACCTCAGGGACCACTGGAGTCCCGAAAGGAGTTATACTGACTCACAACAATTTCATCAGCAATGTTAAAGCAACAGCCTCTGTTGTTGACTTTACAGATAAGGATACAGTTCTTTCTTTTTTACCTTTAGCTCATGTTTTGGAAAGGATGGTCACTTTTTGCTACCTGTATAAAGGATGCTCTATCGGTTATGCTGAGAGTTTAGATTCTATAGCTGAGAACTTGCTTGAGGTCAGGCCTCATATAATGGTTAATGTTCCCCGGGTGCTTGAGAAAATCTATGCAAAAATCATGGATAATGTTCTCGCAAGTTCGGCTCTGAAGAGGAAAATTTTCTTCTGGGCTGTAAAAGTGGGGAAAAAATACGGGAGAAAGAAACTTCTCGGTCAGCCTATATCTGGTATGCTTCAGTTTAAAAAAAATATAGCTCATAAACTTGTTTTTTCGAAAGTTATCCAAAAGACAGGTGGAAGAGCAAGGTTTTTTGTCTCTGGAGGGGCGCCTCTGTCAAAGGACATCGCCGAATTGTTCTATGCCATGGGCCTTGTGATTTTAGAAGGATATGGCTTAACAGAGACTTCTCCAGTGATTACGTGCAATACATTTGAAGATTTGAAGTTTGGAACAGTGGGTAAGCCTCTTCCCGGTGTTAAAGTGAAAATTGCCGAAGATGGTGAAATTCTAACCCAAGGACCCAATGTCATGAAGGGATACTACAAGATGGAAGAGGAGACTAAAGAAACTTTTGAAGGGGGATGGTTTCTTACAGGAGACATCGGCCACCTGGATGAGGATGGTTTCCTGGTGATCACAGACAGGAAAAAAGACATCATTGTCACAGCGGGCGGTAAGAATGTGGCTCCTCAACCCATTGAGAACCTCTTGAAGCTTAATCCTTATATTCTGAATGCGGTCGTTGTTGGAGACAGAAGAAAGTTTATTTCGGCTCTTATCGTGCCTGATTTTGAAAAATTGGGAAAGTATGCAAAGTTCAATAACATTCCATACGAAACAAACAGTGATTTGATAAAAAAAGAGAGCGTCCTGAACTTTTTGTATGGAGAGGTTGATAGGACAACGCCGGCTCTTGCGTCTTATGAAAAAGTCAAGAAAATTGGCCTTTTGGATAGGGACTTCGAGATAGACAAAGGAGAGATGACTCCCTCTTTTAAGGTTAAGAGGAACATCATCGAGAAGAAGTATATGGATATAATCGATGCTTTTTATGAGGAGTAAATTCTGGCTGGTTTATCCTTTCGATTTTCTCACCCTATTCAGCCTTTTCTGATTTTTTTGGCCAGTACAATATCCTTCCGCAATTTTCACAGAGAATAATCTTTTCTTCCCCTTTTATCTCGTTCAACATCTGAGGCCTGACACGCACATGACACATAGAGCAGAATTCGCCCTTAACGGGTGAGAGAGCGATACTGTTGTTTTTTTTAAAAATATTAAGATAGATGTTTCTCTGGTCAGGTGGGATTTGAGGCAGGATCTGTTTTTTTTCTTGTTCTAATTCTTTTCTTTTTGATTCCAATTCTTCTTTCTCATGTTCAAGGGACTTTTTCTCCTCTGAGAACCTCATCCCCTCTTCGCTCTGTTTTTGGGTTGCTGCTTTGATTTCCTCCTCGATCTCATCAGCAAAAAGCATTTCACTGATTATCTCTTCTTCTAAGCGATCGATTTTTTGCTGGGTTTCTTCGATTTCTTTAAGAAGCGACTTATACTCTATATTGGTTTTGACCTCATTGAGCTGGCGGTTGTATTTTGATGCTTTTTCTTTTGTGTCTTTGACCTCAGCCTCCAGATCTCTTCGTTTCTTCTGGTTATGAGTTATCTTTTCTTTAGCAAGAGTGAGGATCTGAGAGCACTCTTCTTTTTTTTTGTTGATTTTTTCGATCTGGATGGGAACGTTATCGAGGAAAAGAGAAGTGCTTATTATTTCTTTATCAAGTTCTTGAAGATGTATCAGTTTCTCGTAATCGATATCCACATTTTTTCCTCTTTTGGGAAGTGGGCCTACCAGGATTCGAACCTGGGACCTGCCGGTTATGAGCCGGAGGCTCTTCCGCTGAGCTATAGGCCCTGCATTTTTTATAGCAGATATAATATGGCAAGTCAATTAACCTGGGTTATTCACGAGCCGATCTTATCGCATCTGCTGCGTTGCGGCTCATTCGCAGTGAACAAGCACAGCTTCATAAGCCGCGCCTTGCACCTACGGCAACCTCGACTCGTGAATAACCCATGTTAAATTCTGTAAGTGATAGGGGTCGCGCAGGCGGGGTAGCGGGAATGACAGATGTGATAAGCCCGTCAAATATCGTCGGTAAAAGACTTCAGTCTACGGCTCCTGCTTGGATGTTTCAATTTTCTCAGAGCTTTAGCTTCTATTTGCCTGATTCGCTCACGAGTCACTTTGAACTGCTGGCCAACTTCTTCCAGAGTATGCTCGTTGCCATCTCCTAAACCAAACCTCATCTTCAAAACCTTGGCTTCTCTTTCTGTAAGAGACTTTAAAGCTTCTTCTATATGTTCTCTCAAGTTGATATTAATGACTGTATCAGGAGGGGAAGCTATGAACTTATCTTCGATAAAATCGCCAAGATGGCTGTCTTCTTCCTCCCCAATTGGGGTTTCGAGTGAAATAGGCTCCTGGGCAATTTTTATGATTTTTCTCACTTTGCTGATGGACATATCCATCTTTTTCGCTATCTCTTCGCAGGTGGGCTCTCTTCCCATTTCCTGGACAAGGCTTCTCGATACTCTGATCAATTTGTTTATTGTTTCTATCATATGCACTGGAATTCTTATTGTCCTGGCTTGATCAGCAATAGCTCGGGTTATGGCCTGTCTTATCCACCAGGTTGCATAAGTCGAAAATTTGTAGCCTCTTCTGTATTCGAATTTATCCACAGCTTTCATAAGACCCATGTTCCCTTCCTGGATAAGGTCAAGAAACTGAAGTCCTCGGTTGCTATATTTCTTTGCAATAGAAACCACGAGTCTTAGGTTGGCAGCGACCAATTCTTTTTTCGCGTGGTCGCTGACCCTCTTTCCGGTTGCTATGACTCGAAGCGTTTTTCTCAGTGACTGGGAGTTAAGTCCAATCTCTTTATGATAA
>DAOUYU010000074.1 GCA_030673995.1 Candidatus Aminicenantota bacterium | reverse complement strand
TCTTTCTTTTCTTTCTATTGTGGGAATATATTTTATTTTTGCATATTCTTTCATTTTTTCACCTATCGATTTCTTTTACTAACAATTTTAAAAGCTTGTCATAGCCAGATTTCTGAAACTGAAGGATAGGAATTTTTTTCCCTTTGTAATAAAGAAATTTCTGTTCTAAACGAATGCTTTTCCTTTTCTTCTCTTTTTTTTCTGCTTGTTTGTTTAAATCAGGCCAGTGTATGATTTTTGCGGAATGTAATTCCTCCCCATTATGAGCCAATGGTTCTTCCTGAAGCTTTTTTTTGAGTGCCGATGATGATTTGGTATAAATACTCATTTTATAACCTCCTGTTATGAACACTCCTTATAATGCAAACAACATGCCAATATGTTTTTATATTAAAATCAATAACTTACATTTCTTGAAAACTGCAACCGTAGCATTTTGCTATAGTGCAATTTCCTATATACGAGTTATAAGAAACGAGAAACGCTAGAAATATTAGAAATGCTAGAAACGAATAGCAGGAAAACAGAGAAGGGAAATCGAACAAAGTAAGTAGGTAGTAAGGAGAAATTAATAAGTAGCAAGAAGATATGAATTCATACCTAAAAAGCCAAAACTATTAAACTGGCTGCATGTCAACGCCAGGACTTTATTTTTCTGAAAAGGGAGGTGAGGTGAAGACCGATGATTTTTGCTGTTTGAGTTTTGTTATTCTTTGTATGCTCGAGTACTTTTTCAATATATTTTCTCTCAAGTTGTTCTAAAGTTATAAAGGAATCATGGGGAGCGATTTTTTCAATTATTCGATTTTTAGGATCTTTTTGATAGTTTCTTATTTCAAGAGGAAGGTGAAGAGGCAGGATTTCTTCATCCATATAAAGAGACATTATTCTCTCGATAATATTTTTTAATTCCCTGACGTTTCCAGGCCAGAGATAACTCATCATTGTATGAGCTGCATCTTTAGAAATTCCTTTATAAGAACGCTTGAGTTCGCGATTAAACTCTTGTATAAAAAAGAGCGCCAATGGCACAATATCCTCCTTCCTTTCTCTCAAAGGCGGAATGTGCACTGGAACCACGTTTAACCTGTAAAAGAGATCAGATCTGAATTTCCCCTCTTCGGTTGCTCTAACTAAATCAGTATTGGTGGCAGCGATAACTCGAATATTAATATTTCTCTTCTTATTTCCTCCTAGCCGGGTAAAAGTTCCATCTTCAAGAACTCTTAATAAATTTGCCTGAAGGTTTAAAGACATATCTCCAATCTCATCAAAAAAAACTGTACCTTCATCTCCTTTTTCCAGAAGCCCTATTTTTCTTTTTTTGGCATCTGTAAATGCCCCAGCTTCATAACCGAACAACTCGCTTTCCATCAGATTCTCCGGAATGGCTGCACAGTTTATCTCAACGATAGGCTTTTCCGCACGCGGGCTGTAATAATGAATTGCCTTTGCAAGAATTTCTTTACCTGTTCCGCTCTCTCCTTGAAGAAGGACAGTCGTTTTATCCGACAAAGCAACTCTCCTAGCCATTTCTACTACTTCTCTCATCTTTTTACTCTTGGCTACGATTTTTTCAAGATAATACCTATCCTTTTCAGACTCAAGATGCTCTAGAACCTGTATCCGCAAAGACAGAGTCTCAAGAGCTCTACGGGTAATGTTTTTTAATTCGTCTATTTTAAAAGGTTTCATCAAATAATCATAAGCCCCTAGTTTCATGGCTTCCACTGCTTTTTCAAGAATTTCGTAAGCGGTCATCATGATAACAATTGTCTCTCTTCCCATCTCTTTAACCTGCTTCAACACTTCTAATCCGGATATTCCAGGAAGCATCAAGTCCAAAAGGATCAAATGGGGCTTGTATATTTCGATGATATTGAGCGCCTTTTCTCCTGAATCGGCAAGATGAACTTCGTAGCCCTCTTTTTCGAGTACTTTTCTCAAGTTATTCAAAGTGAGGATCTCATCATCAACAATCAGAATAGAGTAAGTGCTCATGAAATGACCTCATCATCTTTGATAATCATCCTGCCTTTTTGTCTTATCGGAAGGTGAATGGAAAAAGTTGTACCCTGGTTTAGTTCACTTTTAACCGTAACATAACCGTTATGATTTTTTATATAGCTAAGGCTAATGCTTAGGCCTAAACCTGTTCCTTGCCTTTTTTTAGTTGTGAAGAAAGGATCAAATATTTTTTTCATATTATCCTGGTGTATGCCAACTCCTGTATCAGAGATATCAATCTGTATGAATTCTTTGAATTTAACCTTATAGGTATTAACCTTAAGTTTTCCCTTATCTGGCATGGACTGTGCAGCATTAATAAACATGTTTATTAAAACCTGTCTGATTTGGTTCAAATCAGCTGTGACTTGAGGCAAGGATTGGGGAAGGATTTTCTCGATTTTTACTTTTCTAAAAATTGGCTGGTGGCTTAAAAAAGAAAGAATCTCATTTACCAAATCATTGATGTTGACTTTAGTAAATTGAGGAGGAGTCGGGCGGGCAAAATTAAGAAGGCCTCGTATGCTTTCAGAAATTCGATAAACATTTTCTAGGACAAGCTCAATCTCCTCTTTCTCTTTTTTATTTCTGGTCTCTTCTATAAGAATTTCCAAGTAAGAAGAAATACCTAATAATGGATTATTTATTTCGTGAGCTGCGCCAAGTGCTAATTGACCGAGGGCCGAGAGTTTTTCATATTCTGCCAACTGTTCTCGAAGCCTTTTCCTCTCTGTTATATTATCTATTAATAGAGTAACGCCCATTATTTCCCCTTTCCCTTTTTCAATCGGAAAGAAGGAAAGATTGAAATATTCTTCTCCTTTTTTGTGTTCTATTTTTTTCTCCTCGATTTTATGAGTTTCACTTTTTAAGATAGTATTTTCAAAAGCAGCAACTATTTCTCTTTCTTTGAGCCAGGGTAATACTGAAAAGATATCCAGGCCTTCCTTTAATCCTTCAGGGTTAAACAAATCTTTTAATTCTTTGTTGTAATGAGTTATTTTGCCGGAACAATCCAATCCAATGACCCCTAGCGAAATGCTGTCGATGAGGCTGCGGATATACTGCTCTGATAATTTAAGCTCCCGGGTCAATTGTTTACCTTCTCTAATCTTTTTTTCTAATTTAATATTAACCGTATCCACTTCTTTCTTCTTAGCTCTCGAATCATCCAAAGCTCTTCCAATATCTGTTGTCAATTTTTGTAGAAGTGATGTTATTCTTCTTGAATGTAAATTTGAGATTATGACTAAAAGGAGAAAAAAAGGAGTGAAAACATAAAAAATGATCCGGTTAACTTTTTCAATAGGAAAAAAGGCTTCTTTTGTATCCATTTCGGAAACAAGATAAAAATTGCTTTGAGGTAACTTCTTATACGCACAGAGGACTTTTTGCCCCCGGTAATCAAGATGAGTTTTAATCCCTTCTTCTCCTGTATGGGGATTTCCTTCTTCTTTGAAAAAACCCTCATCAACTAAGGGTTGTCCGCCCAACTTTGTAGGCGAAAGAAGCATTCCTTCGCTATCCACCAAAAATAATTCACTTGTTTCTGCTATTCTTAAATCGAACAAAAGATTATAAAAATTTTTTAGATTCAAATAAGCTGCTAAAATTCCCACTATCTGATGGGACCTATTTATCAAAGGATAAGAAAGAACCATTACAGGTGTTTTCAGAATGTCAGAGTAGAATATACCTGAATTATAATATTCCCCTTTTATTGAACTCTTAAAGTACTCTCTATCGGCAATATTTCCTTCCATTTCCCTGTTTATAGAAAGGGTGATATTTCCTTCTAAGTCAGCGACAATTACAATATCATACCATTTGTTTTCTTTAATAAGGGATTTAAGAATAAAAGAAAATTTTGAGGCCTGCTCGATGCTTTCAATATCAAGTTTAGAGTAAGATTTTAAATCTATTTCTCTATCCTCAAGGAAGATATTTATTGTTTTTGCATTTTCTTCAACTGTATTTGAGAGCCGATTGTATATCTGATTCTTAATAAGAGAAGATGTCTGAAGATTGACAATAAAGAAAACTAGCGAAAAGGGAATGACAAATATTATCAGGTTAAGGAGGGTATTTTTTAATGTCAGGTTTTTATAATATTTTTCTTTATCTGTCTGAGAGATTTTTTGTTGAAAAGTTTTCATCTGAGGAATGATTTTACCATAAAAAGACAAAAGCAAAAAGAGTTCAGATCTTCTGACACTCCTATTTGTGCCTGTTCTTCATCATCTGTCTTTAATCCATGTAGCCTAACTCTTTTAATTGGTTTTGGATTATCTTAAGATCCTCTGGCGTTAGTTCTTTGTTTACAGGTATGCTGCTTAAAGGGTGTTTGACTCTGCCCCAATGTATTCTCTCCCATACTCTTTCATGGAAATAATAGAGAATGACTCGAACACCATGAAAAATTATGGTAATTATAGTCATTTCTTTCCAACTGTGAGTAACAAACCAGGATACAGCGAGTAAGATAACAATACCTAAGATTCTCCATACAATAGACTTAACCCAGGCTCTGGTGCGTGTCTCTAAGGCCATTTTTTTCCTTCCTTGATTTTTCTGTAAAAAAAACTTTCTCTTTCTTTATACTTTATTTGATTCTAAATTGTAAACTGAGATAAAGGAAGCAAACTCAGCTTTATTGCCGAAAGACCCCCGCCCCCGTATACCCAAGCGCAACTCTTAATGACAGCAGATGAATTCAGAATATTGACAAACACAAACAAAGTGTGCACAATAATAGTGTGATGAAGGAGGTTTCATCATGCTTAAAAACATCACTTTTAGTGCTGATAAGGAACTCATTCGAAAAGCAAGGGAGAAGGCCAAACGGGAACACACAACACTCAATGCATCATTCAGACGTTGGATTAAACGGTATGTGAGCAAGAACACAAAAACGACTGATTATTATGCGTTTATGGACTCGCTGAATTATGCAAAGCCTGGCCGTAAATTCTCAAGGGACGAGCTGAATGAGCGATAAATACTTCATCGATACCAACATATTCGTCTATTCATTTGACATAGGAAATCAGGCAAAGCGAGATACAGCCAGGAAACTCATAGCCGACGCACTGGAAAATTCGACAGGAATCATCAGCTATCAGGTCATTCAAGAATTTTTAAATGTCGCCACACGAAAGTTTGCAAATCCGATGACATTCTTGGATGCCCAAAGATACCTCAATATCGTGCTAGAATCCCTATGTGAGGTTTTTTCCAGTACTGAGCTTTTCCACCAAGCATTGGAAATCATGGATCAATGGCGATACCCGTTCTATGATTCATTGATCATTGCATCGGCCTCTCAGTCTGATTGCGTCATTCTCTACACCGAAGATATGCAACACAATCAAACGATCAGGAACCTAACCATCAAAAATCCTTTTATCGAAGCACTCTAACATTCTCTTATTTCAGAATTCTGGAATATAACACTTGTTTGCTGAAACCATTCAAATTAAAACTGCGTATATACCTATAAGGGCCAATGGTATTTTTATATTTTATCTTACCCTTCACGGAGGAATGTCATGATTAAAAACTACATTACAATCGCTCTGCGCAATATCCGTAAATATAAGGGGTACTCGTTCATCAACATCGTTGGACTGGCGATTGGGATGGCTGTCTGTATCCTGATACTGCTCTACGTACAGGACGAATTGAGGTTCGATAGCTACCACCAGCATGCGGACCGGATCTACCGAATAGAGCGTGCCTCACGCCAGCCGGACGGCTCGATAGAACCATACTTCTGTTCTCTAGCACCGTCCTTTGTTCCACTCCTGGAGAAAGATTTTCCCGAGATTGAACACGCTGTCCGTTTGTTCGGTCCTCCCAATGCCCTTTTACGCATGGGCGACATTGGCTTCAGCGAGGAGAGGCTTTTCTTTGCTGAAGAGGATATTTTCGAAGTCTTTACCATCCCTCTTATCAAGGGCAACCAAAAGACCGCTCTAAAAAACCCGGCCAGCATTGTCCTTTCGAGATCAATGGCCCGCAAGTACTTCGGCGACGAGAATCCTATGGACCGTGAGATAATGCTGGACAACCGGTTTCTCCTCAGTGTAACCGGAGTCATGGAAGACTCACCGCCCAACACTCACATCCATATGGATTTTCTAGTCTCTTACATCTCTCTCAAAGGGCTCTATGGAAAGGGCGAGAACGACTACTTTCTCGGTACGCGCAACTTCTCGGATAATGTCACCCTGGTCTATGTCAGGCTGGTAGAAAACGCCTCCTCAGGGGCTTTCCAGGCCAAGATCCCAGAATTCCTGGACCTAAACATTCCCACTCGTAAGGACCGGGACGGCAACATCGTCAAGGCCAGTGAACGTATCTTCCTTCATGTCCGAAAAGTCAAAGACATTCACCTGCACTCTCATACGGCTAAAGAGGTCGAGCCGAATAGCGATATGAGCTATGTTGTCCTGTTCACAGCAATCGCCGCCTTCATCCTCATCATCGCCTGTATCAACTTCATGAATCTCAGTACAGCTCGAGCTTCTAAAAGAGCCAGGGAAGTGGGGCTCCGTAAAGTTGTAGGTGCCAACCGCAAGCTCCTGGCCATGCAATTCCTGGGCGAGTCTATGTTGATCTGTCTGATCGCCATTCTTCTGGCCCTGGGTATGGTGTTTCTGGTTCTTCCTTATTTCAGGGCTTTCTCAGGTCATGTTATCTACCTGCAGCACTTATTCTCTCTGACAGGATTGCTCATTTTTGTCGGGGTTTTTATTGTATCCGGTCTGGCAGCGGGCATCTACCCGGCCCTTTATATATCGGCCTTCCAACCAGTGACCATACTGAAAGGTGAGCTCGGACGGGGGCTCAAAGGCCGTTTCCTGCGTAAGGTCCTAGTCGTATTCCAGTTCGCCATGACCATAGCCCTTATATTCGCAGTGAACGTGGTTAATAAACAAATGCGTTTTCTAAGGAACTCAGACGTGGGCTACGAGCGTGAGAATATTGTTATGATCCCGGCTGACCGGGAAGTCATAACCCGCTGGAAGACACTCAAACAGGAGTTGCTCATGAATCCCAAGGTCCTGGCTGCGTGTCTATCCAAGAGAGCACCAACAGGGCGGCTGCTCGACTCGCCCGGCTTTTCCATCGAGATCAACGGCGAGCGGAGGATAAGTCCTTTCGGCATGCCCCATAACCGAATCTCTCATGATTTCTTCAAGACCTACGGAATGACAATTGTGGCGGGGCGGGATTTCTCTGATGAGCACTCGACAGATGCCCGTGAGGCCTTCATCCTCAACGAGACAGCAGTTTGCCGTCTGGGCATTGAAAATCCGGCAGACTTAATCGATGCACCCCTCACTGTTCCCGGTTGGAAAGGCCGTGTAATCGGTGTTGTTCGGGACTTTAACTATGAATCTATGCGGGACGAAATAAAGCCTATTGTAACTTACATCGCTCCTCAGCAGGCCAATACGCTGTCTGTACGCTTGGCTAAGGGCGGGATCAGGGAGACAATAGATTACATCAAGGGCGTCTGGTCCCGGTTCCATCCCGGGTATCCCCTGCAGTACACCTTTCTCAAGGACCGGATCAACCAGCTCTACCGCAACGAGGAGCGCATGATGCAGATGTTCGGCTACTTCAGCTTGCTGGCAATCATCATTGGATGCCTTGGGCTATTCGGGCTTGCCTCATTTACAGCCGAACAGCGGACGAAAGAGATCGGCGTGCGCAAAGTGATGGGCGCCACAGCGCCAAACATCGTAATGCTGTTGTCGCGGGAGTTCGCTAAGTGGGTGCTCATTGCCAATATAATCGCCTGGCCGCTGGCTTTTGTTGTCATGAACGGTTGGTTGAAGAACTTCGCATACAGAGCCGGGATCGGGGTGGCACCTTTCCTGTTCTCAGCCGGGATAGCGCTGGTCGTCGCCTTGCTCACGGTCAGCTACCAATCAATCAAGGCGGCAGCGGCAAATCCTGTAGATGCACTGCGGAATGAGTGAGTTCTTTTCTATGGAAGTGAAATGGGCAAACAATATAAACAAACCTAAGGAAAAGAATAGCCTCCTCATGGAGACGTAGTTGAGGAAGTGAAAATTAACGTGCCACTGGACGAGGCGTTATTCATGCCCCCAAAGGATAAAAACTCACTAATCTCCGATCTCTCCATTCTCAGATTTCTTACGATTTCATCAGGATGGAATTAAAAAGAATTATTTCTTTTCGAGCCTTTTCAACATCTCTTTGGCATTGTTGTTCTCAGGATTGAGTTCAAGCGATTTTTTGTAGTTTTTGACTGCGTTTTTTTTATCACCGCTATTCACATAG
>DAOUYU010000172.1 GCA_030673995.1 Candidatus Aminicenantota bacterium | reverse complement strand
AGTAAGCAAGGAAAATAATGTAATTTGCGGTTATCCTGATGCGTATGAATTAGAAGTATTCGATCCTGAAGGAAAAGTAATAAGGAAAGTAGTCAAGGACTATAAGCCTGTAAAAATCACTCAGGAGGAAATAGAAGAAAGGAAGAAAAGACTTCCTGGTCCAATGAAACTAGATATCCCCCAATACCATTCTGCATATCAAGATTTAACTGTTGACGAAGAAGGTAGAATTTTTGTCCAAACCTGGGAGAAAATTAAGGAAGGAGAAGGATATTACTACGATTTTTTTGACCCTGAAGGAAGATATATTGCCAAAATTCCACTTATAATGAGACCTCAAATTTGGGAAAAGAATAAGCTCTATACCACAGAAGAGGATGAAGAAGGGTATCAAATTGTAAAACGCTACAAGGTCACCTGGAAAATCTGACCTGACCAACACCCGGATGCCAAAGAGCCTTGAATGAATGTGTTTTTAACTCTAAGGTAATCAATTTAGGCATAAATCTTGCTCTTTTTATAGATGGGTATAGAAGTTATTTAAGAATAAGTCAAAAAGTATGAAGCTCGAACTCCACATATTGTATAAAAAAGGGATCATTTGTACATAAATAGGGACATGATAAGCTGCTCGTATCCAAAATAATGGAGATCAGGGGATGAGAAAAATATACAGGCTCTTAGGTTTAATCATCGTTTATATTCTTTTTGCGTCATGGGTTTTGACCGCGGAGGACATCATCATCCAGGTCCGCTTTTTTCAGGGGACATGGATGAAGGATCAGCCCGGATTAAATCAGGTCGAGATCCTGTCAACGTCTTCCCATCCCGAGATAGCATCTCTCAAGGCAATAGTCGGTGGCCCGGAGAGTGAGCTGAAAGCCGCTGTCATTGATGCTCTTTTCGATACCATGGACCTTCGAACAGTGGATGACCTATTCTCGTTCGCAAAAACCTGGAATGGAAAGGATGCCAGCCTGAGCGAACCGGTCATGCAGAAGCCGGCGTCCGCTTACCGGATTAATTTCCGCCCCAAGAGGCTCTCTCCTCAAGCAGTTTCGCTCCAGACTATTATTTACTACAAGGAGATCGAGGTTCCTCTTAAAGCCGGGAAGGATCCGGATAAGAAATTGCAGAGAGAATTTAAGGGAGTGCTTGCTTCCCGCAGGTATAAAAAGCTGATGGACAAGATCCTTGACAGAGAGCTTGTCCTCAAGATCAGCGATCCCGTCATCGTCGGCATCCCGTATGAAGACCGGGCTTTCTTCATGATGATTGTGTTGACAAGCGGGAGACGGGATTCGGAGCAAGAGGCTTCGGAGGAAACCAAGAGGCCGGGTAAAGCATATATATTGGAAGCGCCGAAGCCGATTCACCAAGTAGCACCGGTCTACCCAGATGAGCTGCGATGCCAGGGAGTGGAGGGCGAAGTAGAGCTCCAATTCGTAGTCAATGAAAAAGGGATCGTCCAATACGCCGAGGTGGTCAAGCCCCTTCATCCCTACCTGGATTATGCGGCCGTCCAGGCTCTTAAGCAGTGGAGATTCGAGCCTCCCCTTCGAAAGGGAAAACCTGCACCTGGCATATTCATATTAAAGGTTCATTTCAATCCGGAAACATGGCGCCGTTGGGAGGAAACAATTGAGAGAGATGAGGCCCCTACAGACTCCAGTCCGTCTTCACGGGAGGAGCTTCGGAAGATTTTAGAGAATAGTGGGGAGTATTGCAGAAAGCTTGCCGGAGCGGCCCTTGATTTCATTTGTGAGGAAACGATCAAGGAAATTCAATATAACATAAATACTGAAGCAATTTCAGAACAGAAGAAGTTTTGGTACAAAATCGTCAAGAGAACAAAATCAGCATACGTAGGGGTTATGTGGGGGAACCAACCCCTATGGAACCCTTGGGGAACAGAGAAAAACCAGTATGTCTGTGATTACCAGCTCATCAAGAAGGGATATCTGATCAAGGAGCAACGGATCATCCTAAAAGAGAACGGACGAAAAATCACAGACCAGAAAAAGCTTTTGGAGGAAAAGCGCTTCTCTATGCTCACTCCTCTTTTTGCTGCTGTTAGGCTTCTCGCACTAGACCGTCAGCACCTATTCAACTATAGAATCCTCGAGGAGGAAAAGGTCCGGGAAAAAAAAGCCTTTGTGATAGAGGCCATTCCCAAGTTTAAAGATGTGGGAGAGGTTGAATACGCAAAAATATGGATAAACAAGAAGAATTTTCAGATTCTTAAAAGCGAGATCGAAGGTGTTCCGATTGAAGGATATAAAAAGATCTTGGAAGAAACGACTAAGCTAAACCTGAAGCCTGAGTTCAAAATAACACATCATTATCAGGTCGAGAAAAAGGGTGTTCTGTTTCCCAGCTATTCAAAAGTTCGTGTCGCTTATCCACCGCTAAGACCTATGGGAGGAAAGCGCCTGAGATTAAAGATCGATATAACCTACGATAAATTTAAATTTTTCACCGTAGAGACGGAGCACCGCATCATAAAAAAAATCTAGTAAACCCAGCAGAATTCGAACCTGAGGCCTTCTAATTCGAAGTTAGATGGGTATCTCGCATCCTTCTGCTCTCAGAAATCAGCATGTAGTTTCAGCCAACATTCTTAGGGATTCAGTATCCTTAGCCATCCTTTTTAAAGTTCCAAACATAACCCCCCGGGCGTACCAGAGAAAATCTACAAGAATATTCTATTTACTGGAAGGGGACCTTTTTATTTAACCTTAAAAGTAGTATTAACGCGAGAACGCGATTTAGTATGCATATCTTCTGCAAAGAGATACAAAAAATATTCTCCCGATTGCAGTACATCTGTTTGAAGCTCTATTAAATATATATCAGTGTCATCCCCTTGATACTTATTGAGAATAGAGATGTTTACAGGTATCGTTTTCTCTGTATCAGCTAAATGATGAACAAGATCTGCTGTGAGTTTTATCTCCGGTTTCTCAATACAAGAAAATGAGCATCTTACCACAGCTATTAGACTTTTTGTCCCTTGCTCTAATTCTTCGATAAGCGGAGAATACTGGCTTGAGTCAAAAGGATAAACAGCAGATGGCTCTTTTAAATAAAAGGCGCCCTTTTCAGGCTTCAGCAGTAAGGGTGAATAGAGTTTGATGCCAGAATCCAGACCCTTTGAAACTATAACCGACGATGAAGCGACCGCTCCTCTTCCTGTTTCCAAATTTCTTATGACAAGCCGACATTTGTAATCGCCTGGATCAAGAGACACTAAAGAAGAATAATAAATGTTTCCTTTCGGCAACTTTGAAAAATCCTTCTCATCTCTCTCGATCTTAACAATGTTGTCATCTTCATCGAAAATAATGCTCACAATTTCAACATCTTTTCCTGAGAACTCTCGAATTTTTTTCATAGGTATTTTCGAAAATAAAGCAAAATTTAGCTCTCCTTTAATTGAACACGGTAGGGCCGCCAGAGGGAAACGAACGGGTGTCTGGAAAAGAGGCTTTTCGTTTAACGCCAGGTCAGTAAGATGGAGCATCTTCTCAAGCTTGCTGTATTTACTAAAAGGCTTGGGATTGAAGTATCCTTCCTGGGCATGAGCGTCACAA
>DAOUYU010000142.1 GCA_030673995.1 Candidatus Aminicenantota bacterium | reverse complement strand
TACTACAAAGGATATAAACGTAAAACTTTTTCATATTTCTGGATTCCCGCTTTCGCGGGAATGACAAAAAGGGGCGTGGATGACAGCTTAATTATATGTCTCTTATTTATTTTGCAACTTTTTGGGAAATGAACCTATATTTATAAATCTTAGACGAATCATAGAATTAATGAATCTCAAATAAATTATTAGGAAGAAAAAATAGAAAAACCATTTTCTATAAATACTTGACATAAACATAATAATGCTATATATTTGTTATGTATATAAAATGTGTAATTATGAGGTGTAACAATGATGAGGATAAATGCAATTTTACCTGAGGATACTATTAAAAAGATCGACAGCATTGCAAAGGAAGAAAAAAAGAGCAGGAGTAAACTTTTAAGAGAAGCAGCAGAAAAACTTATAATAGAAGACCAGCGTCAAAAAGCAGAGCAAATTAGAAAAGAGCGATTGATGAAAGCCATAAAAACACAGGATAATCTGAGGAAAAAAGCCGGCAAGTGGGATGGCGTCTCAGAGATCAGAAAGTGGAGAGAGCTAAAAAAATGAAAAAATATGTCATTGACACTTCTGTTGCTGTTAAATGGTTTAGCAAAGTTGAAAATGACACTGAAAACGCTCTTCAATTAAGAAAAAAGATGCTTGATGGTATCTGTTCTATAACAGTGCCTGATCTCTTAATTTATGAACTCGCTAACGCTCTGAAGCACAATCCAAAATTTTCAAGTAGGGATGTAAAGGTTGCATTGGATTCTATTTTTAATATGGGCATTGAAATAAGAGAGGCCGAAGGTTTAATGATTGCTCAAGCAATAGATATTGCATTCAGATTAAATGTAACAGTATATGATGCATGCTTTATGTCTTTATCTCGCATGGAAAAAATGCCTTTTATTACAGCTGACTATAAATTTATTGAGCGCGTAAAGAGTTTTAAAGGCATAATCAGGCTATCTGAAATGGAGATATATTAACGCAGGATGAATAAAGGACTTTCCTTTTTTCTCTTTTTCTGTGAAAAATTGAAAATCAATTGATAATATGTTAATTTGACTTCAGGATGAGAAAAAAACAGATTTCAAAGGAAAAAAAACAATCTATTATCGAAGGAATAGCTTCTCGATTGAGAGAGCAAAAACATATTACTTTTGCCTATATTTTCGGTTCATTTGCCCAAGAGGAAAAATTCTCCGATATTGATATCGGTGTCTTTGTTAGCGAAGAAATAGGTGCGGAATCCTTGAATTTTGAATTTGACCTGGAAGAAGAAATCAAGTCCTTTACTAATCTTCCCGTGGATGTCAGAATTATCAATCATGCTCCTCTATCATTTGTTTACCATGTGATAAAAGAAGGGATACTGATAGTAGATAAAGATGCTGGGAAAAGAGCAGATTTTGAGGGAATAATCTTTAAGAAATATTTGGATTTTGCCTTTTTTCGAAGGCAATATTTGAAAGAGGTCCCAAATGTCCCAATTTGATCCAGACAGAATGTTAAAGCTCATTTCTCAGATGCGAGAAGCTGTGGGACATCTTAAAAGACTTAGAGAATGTGAAAAAGCAGTTTTCACAAGCGATCCCGATAAAATTGGGAGCACAAAGTACAATTTTATAATTGCTATTGAAGCTGCGATCGATATGTGTAATCACATTATCTCCAGAAATGGCTTCAGGGCGCCCGAAGATTATGCTGATGCTTTTGCTGTGCTTGGAGAGAATAGAGCTTTCGAAAAATCTTTTGTCGATGACTTAAAGGAGATGGCAAAGTTTAGAAATAGATTGGTCCATATCTATTGGGAAATTGATGAGAATCAAATCTATGATATTTTACGAAATCGCTTAGGAGATTTTAAAGCATTCCTTGATCAGCTCGCTAAGTTTCTAAACTGGTCTGACATATCTTAATTAAAAATAAAACTCCTCATTAACTTCACATCCATTTTTATGAACTTCTCGTCTGTCGATTATTACTGTTTATTGGATTTTTTCTGGGCTTTCGCTCCCGGCAGAAAGTTTTCCATGAGCCAATGCTCATACAATCTTGACTGTGCTTCAGCTGCTTCTCCGCTCACAACAAGCCTTTTTCCGTCTGGATGCCAGGTCAATCCACCCAGCACTGGGTAGCTCGCAGGTGCATCGGCTATCTTGCGCGGTGTGCCGCCTGAAGCTGATACGATCCATAGTTCTGATTGTACCTTTGAATCTGCTGAGGTATCCCGTAATATATAGGCAATCGTTTGCCCATCTGGCGACCAGGCAAGCCCTCTGTACCACGGCACGCCTATCTCTGAATTCTCTCCTGCCTCCACCAGGACACGCGATGTGTTTTCTGGTATAGAGAACACTTTGAGCTGTTTTTTATCCTTAAACGCAACATGGCGGCCTTCGGGTGACCAGGCGGGATGCTCCCAAGGTTTGCCTTCAGAGACATGAACAAGAGTGACTATGAAAACGTCTCTCTCCAGGGACCACAGCTTGAGATCCTGGCCTTCCTGGGATGCCAGATACTTGCCATTTGGGGAGGGCCAAGTCCAAGGGCCGGCTGAAATTTTGTCAGTAACTAGTTGAACATTCTTACCATTCCCATCCATAGTATAGATTTCTCTTCTATAAGAGTTGCCTGTACTTATGTCAAGAAGCTTCTCGAACATGAATGTATTCGCCTTGGGCAACCATCGGAGATTGATAAACGCTCCTAATAACCCAGGTTTGAGGTTGTCACCGAGAAGAAGGGGCTCGATTCTGAAATTTTTCAAGGATATGCGGAAGATTCCTGCTCGTGCTTCTGGATCCTGATTCGGGAATCCTGGGAAAACAAGAAATTCTCCGTTTCTTGACCATTCAATATTACCGACAAAATAGTTCTGGCTTGGGATTTCCACCTCATCTTTCTGGCTTCCTGAACTGATATAGATTTTAGGAATTCCGATGTTTCCTTTGCGAGATGTGTAGGCAACACGTTTCCCATCGGGGGACCACCGATGTAGAGAGTGATCGGTTGGGTATTTGGCAAACGGAGAAAGGGAGCCCTGTGCTTCTCCGGTGATGGTGTCGACAGGCAAAAGAAAAAGATTCTTTCCTCCTCCTTGACTGAACACCAACATGGTCAGCACTCCGCCTGGCGTGTATTTAGACAGACGGACGTTTTTTCCCAGATTGCGCTTGATAAGAACAGGATCCCCCATAGGTTCGGTTTCCTTCATCGAAATAGCCCAGAGGTCGACAGTCTTCGCCCGGTCGCTCGTAAATACGATGTATTTTCCATCGGGGGACCAAAAAGGATAGTCATCCTTAGAGGAATGTTCGGTCAGTCGGATTTCTTGGCCAGTGTCGACAGCCAAAATATAGAGATCTGTATTACCCTCCTTCGTCATTTGGCCGACGACATACTTTCCGTCTGGAGAAAACTGTGCAGCTCCACCGATAAAGCTTTTCAAATCCCTCTCAAGAAAAAAACGAGGTTCGCCTCCGGAAGATGAAAGGATAGCCAACTGCAAATTCCAGTTTGCTGAATTGAGAACATAACACAAAATGTCCTTGCCATCGAGCGACCAATCCACAGGTGTGGCGTCAACTTTTGGATCGGAAGGGGACCACAGGACTTTTGGATCTCTGCCATCGGTTCCAATAACCCCTATCCCGCCCCGTCCATGTTTGTATACGATTCTTTTGCCATCGGGAGACCACTCAAAATAATTGTTCCCTCCAGCTTCGACTCCCTCGATCAGCAATTTTTCCTGACCCGAGGACAAATCCAGAACATAGAGGCTGAAGCGTGGCTTTTTGGCCTGATAGCGCACATAGAGCATTTTCGATCCGTCGGGAGAAAGGCGTGCTAAATGAGTAACGTGGTCCTGGTCGGGAAATTCAATTTTTCTGAATGTGAGACCTTCCCTCTCACCTTCTGCTAGGACAGGTCGGATCTGGCCGCCGGGTTTCTCCAGCGAAGCCAATCGCGTGCGTGCCTCTGCCACAACTTCGCTTTGGTCGGCAAAGTCCTTAATGACACGCTGGTAGGCCTTTTGTGCTTCCTTTTGCCCCAGTTTTTCAAAGCAGATACCTATATAGAGCTGGGATTTAGCCGCATAGGCCCGCTCATTCGGATACTTCTGGATGATTTCTTCGAATAGCTGGATGGCTCCGTTGAGGTCCCCTTTGGTCTCCATTGTGTATTTAGCCTTTTCAAAAAGCACTTTATGTTCAGAGGAATTCTGAAAGCCGAAAGCCATAGTAATGGCTATGATAAAAACAATGACGATAAAGACTTTTTTGTTATGCATTTTGCTGCCTCCTGTTGGCGATTTTTCTCATTCACCAACAATGTAGCCTCTTTTCTTTGCATTGTTGTCAAATAAAAGTAAAAGAATGTAAAAGATTGTCATCACCCCATAAATCGATATCCCTCTCCGTAGATCGAAAGGATATATTCGGGATGTGATGGATCGGTCTCAATCTTTTTCCTTAATTTCAGTATATGATTGTCGATTGTTCGAGTAGTTGGATATTTATCATAACCCCAGATTTTATTGAGCAATGCCTCTCTTGTTATCACTTCTCCCTGGTGGGCTATGAAGTATTTTAGAATTTCCACTTCAAGTGATGTGAGATCCAATTGTTTGTCTTTATGCTTGACTTTGAAATGGGTAAAATCAATTTCAACATCACCAAA
>DAOUYU010000104.1 GCA_030673995.1 Candidatus Aminicenantota bacterium | reverse complement strand
AGTTGATGATTCCTTGATGACCGAGACATTCGGCTCTCGATATGTCTTTGGAGCATATCATCAGCGAGTCCTATCCAGTAATGTCAGGTTGAACTGGACTTTCACTCCTAAGTTGAGCCTGCAGCTCTACCTCCAGCCTTACCTGGCTGTGGGGAAATATGACGGATTCAGAGAGCTCGCCACGCCGAAGAAATTCGCATATAACATCTATGGCGAAGGTTCATCCACAATCAGCTGCGCTGAGGAAATATATACTGTTGACCCTGATGGTCCGGGACCTGCGGGAGTCTTTTCCTTTTCTAATCCAGATTTCAACATGAAGTCTCTGCGGGGAACTGCAGTCTTGCGCTGGGAATATTTCCCGGGTTCTATTCTCTATTTTGTCTGGACCCAGAATCGTGTTGATTATGCCAATCCAGGGGATCTCAATTTGGGGCGTGACCTGGGGAATTTATTCACTGCACCTGGAGATAATATTTTCCTGATTAAGGTGTCTTACCGCTGGAACATATAAAAGGTTTTGGGGGATAGTCTTGCTCCCCTTCAGGTTTTTTAACGCCTTTCTTCACTCGGTCTTCTCGGCGGCCTCGAAACTCCGCACCACAGTTCATTACATACGCCGTATGTTCCTTTTCATAACGTGACCCGCATCTTTTTTCTGTCTCGTGCTCAAACATCTCGGCCGGCTGACTTCATCAGCTTCCCTCGAAGGCCGAGCTCCGAAGGCTAAACCTTCAATGGTCGCTGCGGCTATCCCCCAAAACCTTCGGCTTGAATAAAACAAGATGTGGGCTGCGGCCTCGCCGCTACGGCAATCTCGGCTCGTGAATAATCCAGGCTAAAGGGTTTTGGGGGATAGACTCGCTCCCCTTCAGAAAAGCTCAGGCTAAGTGATTCGAAAACACGCGGGATTTCCCCAGCGAGAAAATCCCGCTCGGATACAGGCTTCGCTCTCCTCTCCCTCCGGGAGAGGAACCATGCCCGCTCAGCCTTGCTCACGGTTTTCTACACACTCAGCCTTCGCGTATGCTCTCTTTTTTTTAACGTGACCCGCATCTGTGTTCTGTCTCGTGCTCAAACATCTCGGCCGGCTGACTTCGTCAGCTTCCCTCGAAGGCCGAGCTCCGAAGGCTAAACCTTCAATGGTCGCTGCGGCTATCTCCTAAAACCTGGTAGTGGAAAGAGAGAAGAGGAACCATGCCCGCTCAGCCTTTCTCACGGTTTTTTCCACACTTAGCCTCCGCTAAATAAAGAATGAGTCATTAAGGAATTGGAATGGTCTGGAATGCGACATATCAAGGTTAAATGGATGTAGTTTTATATGAATTTTTAAATAGGTTTTGATTTCTCGTTTGTCGTGTGATAATAGTAAATTCTTTTGGCTGGAGGGAACATGTTAAAGAGGAATGTTTCAATAAAAGGAGAACAAAGATGAAAATCAATCGTGTATTCATGCTCTGTCTGTTTTTTGCTTTTTGCTTGGTTATTGTTTCTTATTCTTATGCAGACGATGAAGATTTCGATATTGATGAGATAAAAAAAAGTGCTCCAAAAATATTTTTAGACTGCAGGCGCTGTGATCATGACTTCATCAGAACAGAAATTCCATTTGTCAACTATGTCAGGCATCGGGAGGAAGCCGATGTCCACATCCTTGTCACCACCCAAAGAACGGGAAGCGGTGGCAGGGAATACACGATGGCTTTTATTGGGAAAGAAGATTATGTAGATATCCAAGAAATTTTGAAGTACGTGACGGACAGAACCGATACGAGAGATGATGAACGGAAGGGATTGGTACAGATTTTAAAGATGGGGCTTGCCCCCTATGTCTCAAGAACTCCTGTCGCAAAATATATTTCTATCCTGTGTAAGGAAGAGCTCAGGCCCACTGCAGTAGAGGACAAGTGGAATTTCTGGGTATTCAATGTCGGCCTAAACGGTTCTTTGAGTGGAGAAAAATCTAGAAATTACACTTCACTTCGCGGCAACTTTTCGGCAAGCCGGGTGACACCCGACATAAGAATAAGAATGAGTATTTCCGGAAATTTTAATAGAAGCAATTTTACAATAGAGGAAGATGACACTTCCACAACCATTTCCAGCTATTCGGACAGGAAAAACTTTAGCAGTTTGTATGTAAAAAGTATCAGCGACCACTGGTCTGTAGGGGCGTGGTTATCCGCTTCTTCTTCTACTTACAACAACATTGATTTATCCATAAGCCCCGTTCCTGCGATCGAGTATAATCTGTTCCCCTATTCTCAATCCACAAGAAGGCAGCTTCGTTTTCTTTACAGAGTCGGCTATAGGTTTGTTGATTACGAAGAAAAAACAATTTATAGCAAAAATAGAGAAAGTTTATTATATGAATCTCTCTCCATTACCTTTGCGGTTAAAGAGCCATGGGGAAATATGAGCGCTTCGTTAAGAGGCTCTCATTACTTTCATGATTTCAAGAAAAATCGATTGGAAATTGACGGATACCTATCGGTACGTCTTTTTAGAGGCTTTTCTCTGAATATGGGTGGTCGTTTTTCGGCAATTCATGACCAGCTATCACTTCCAAAAGCAGGAGCATCACTGGAGGATACTTTGCTGCGCCGGAAACTGCTTGCTACCAGCTATGATTATGGAGGCTCAATTGGATTTAGCTTCACATTTGGATCTGTCTACAGCAATGTCGTGAATCCCCGTTTCGGAGGCTAAAAGGTTTTGGGGGATAGACTTGCTCCCGTTCAGATTTTTAACGCCATTCTCCGTTCAGCCTTCTCGGCAGCCTCGAAACTCCGCACTCTAGTTCACAACATACGCCGTATGCTCTTTTTTATAACATGACCCGCATCTTCTTCCTGTCTCGTGCTCAAACATCTCGGCCGGCTGACTTCGTCAACTTCCCTCGAAGGCCGAACGTCGAAGGCTAAATCTTCAATGGTCGCTGCGTCTATCCCACAAAACCTGGTAGTGAAAAGAAGGAACTGGAAGATGAACCGTTCCTACTCAGCCTTCGCCCGGTGTATAAGAAACTGTAGCTGAGACAAAGGCAGTGCATTTATAAGCCTATTGATTCGTGCTTTTGCGTATTTCTTGGAGAGGGGCTCAGACTAAGTGACGTGAAAACACGCGGGATTTCCCCAGCCACATTTTAAGAAAAAGTTGCCTGCCTACTTTTTTTATGGTATAAGCCAAAAGCAATCAAGAAAGAAAAATTCAGGTCAAAATAGGGTAAGAAATGAACAGTCTACAAATAATTTTAGGTGTATTGGAATTTCTGGTTTCAATACTTGTAAGTTTTTTTCTCATTTTCGGCAGCTAGCGGCTTTTTCTTGTCATTACTCATCGTTTCGATGAAGAACACCAGCTCAAGAAGAAAAATGTTTCGGTGGGCATCGTCTTGGGAAGCATCCTGTTAGGAGAGGCGATCGTTGTTAAGCAGGCCATTTATCCTGTTATGGCAGTTATCCAGATATTTGTTCTCGGCGAAGAAAAAAGCATTTTGAATTTTATTAAAATGCTGGGTTCGGGCGTTGTTTATGTTCTCCTGGCTGGAGCTCTGGCTATTATCTGCATCCTTTTCAGTCTATGGATGTTCAACAAATTAACTCCCCGGATCGATCAGTATGAGGAGATCAAAAACGATAACAAGGCCGTTGCTCTGTTTATTGCTTTTCTTATTATTGGAATTTGCCTGTTGATCAGTTCTGGAGTTTCAGGCTTGACCAGAGCTTTGATCCCTTTTCCGGAGGTTGGCTCAATTCCCTTTGGCTAGCCTGGTTTATTCAGCTTGACTGGATTATTCAGGTGGCCTGGATTATTCATAATGAAGACGCCCATTTTCCCCATTTCCCTTGCCTCCTTATCCATAATCAGCTTGATTCTACTCTCAGCTTTTATGACCAGCAATGGCTCCACTGATAATAATTCCTCTGGAAAATCAGGTTTTGTCCAGACGGAACAAAAGGAGAGCTCTCTTCAAAACTTGAATTATTTTGAAAAAAGAGAAACAGGTATCGAGTATAAACTGACTTACGGCTGGAAGGATTACACGAATAAAGAACACAGCATGGATTTTCCGATATCTAAAAAACAATTAGTAAATGCAGAAAATGAATTCGGTTACTACCCTGAAGAATTGAGGAAATACCTGGAAGAGCGTCTTCAGGGGATGAGAGGAGAGATGATTCTTGCTCTGAAGAAATTTACCAGACAAAGCCGTAAAGCTCCTTGCTTTAGCAATGGGGATATAAGGCACAAATTTTTCTTTCTTTTTGTATCGCAAACTGCTATACATTGTGTTGGCCGAAGGACATTCGGTATCAGCCTGTGGAGTGGAGACGTTGGTCGCCACCGGGAAGCAGGAACTCCAAACACGAAAGCCCCTTGGGGTATAAGTTGGAGAATCCCCGAGCTTTAGCGATGGGGAGTTGTCAAAATCCTTTGAATTTGAGCTCTTTAAAATCGGGAAAGGCATAGACCTTTACTTTACTGCCTTTCCTGATGACAACGCCGCTTTTGAATACGGTGAATGAATTCCTCCCATCTCTTGATTCATACCCTTTAAAGATTTTTAAAAGTTCGAGATTTCCTTCTTTTATGAGATAGAGCTTTATCCGTTTGTTAGGAATATCCTTTTCTATGAAATAGTATATGCCGGGATAGAAATACCGTACAGAGCCTTTCCATTCACCGAGTTCTTCGATTTCAAAAGTTTCAAGGTCTAATCTGTAATATTTGAGATGCTTGCGTGTATACATTTCTTTTAATGGAGCTCTATTTAAATTCACCGGCCATATAGAGAAATGTATGTCTTTCGCTTCAGGAATCTCCCGGATGGTTTCAAATGTGCTGTCGGTTGGTTTGCTGATGAGCATTGCCTGGTCGGTGTAAGATATAAGCATCCGGTTGACATAGAGAGGAAATTTTAGACTATTTCCGATGTTTTCAATTCTGCCGTCTTCCCATAATCTCAGGATGAGATTTTCCCCTGGCATTCTGGAACTTATCAGCCAGAACCGTTTTGTGCCGATTTTATCTGTGCCGAAAATACGAGGACGGTAATAATTTCTCAATAAATCGTGTTTGAAGGGTATCCGTGTTACGTTTTTTGAGGATTCATCTATCAAAACGAGCTGAATACCCGGAAGATCTTTGCTTTTTTCCAGCAGTACAATTGTTTGATCGTATTTTGAAGCTCTCCAAGTCATGCGCTTTCTCCTGGGTATTTCGTAAAGAATATCACTGGTAAAATCCGCTGTATTTATTCTCAAAAGCTTTCTGTACAAAAACATATCATAGACATATTCTTTTTCTTCCAGATTAGGCCAGAAATAATCGGATGAACATTCAACTGCAGATACTGTATCTTTGTCATGAATTTTGATTTTGTAAAAGTAAGAGACTCTGATCAGTTTGTGATTTTCGGTGAGATAATAATCAGTGTATTCATCAAGGCTGGTTCCCATGTAGGCAAAGAGAAAGGAGATCAACAAACCTATAACAAAAAGAGGAGTGAAAAATTTAAAATATCGTATGTTGTATACTTTTTCAGGCCGGACATCGAACTTTCTGAAGGAAAGGAGAAAGGATATCAGGAACGGAAGGAGCAGGGCGAGGGCAGCACCCAGGATATATCCGGGCATCCATCCCGGCTCTGCCGCAAAAAGGTCACTGAAGGTGAATCCGAATTCTTCAAGGGGAATGCGTCTGATAAGCAAACCCGATAGGTAGACCAGGTAAAACAGTACCAGATAGGCAAATAGAGAAAATACGGATGCTGCCGATAAAACAACAAAGTTGTCAGAAATAACAGAAAGGGAGAGCGCAATCAGGAAAAGGACAAAGTAAATTGCTGTGAATGGAGTAAAAAGCATGAGCAAAAAGTATTCTCCGCCTGCGCTGTAGAGGATAAGATACAGAAAATAAAAAATCACTACTGCACTGAGCCTGGGGATAATCTTTAAGCCGATTATCTGGAGACGGGAATAGGGGAGAGACAG
>DAOUYU010000095.1 GCA_030673995.1 Candidatus Aminicenantota bacterium | reverse complement strand
AGCACCTTCAGATGCTTTTCCTTTCTCGAAATTGCCTATAGCTGATAAAATCTTATTATCAACCTCCTGTGCTACTGGAAATATTTCCCCTTTTTTCTGCGCCCTCTCCAAACTTGCCAGTTCCTCCTTATTCTGTTTTTGGCAGGAAAAAAGAATGACTAAAAGAACCAGAATGGCAATCCATATCCATTTTTTCATTTATTGACCTCCTTGGTGCATTAACATCTTTATCTCTATTTTATTATACTAACTCTATTCCAAATTTATTCATAGACCGCCATCATAACCGGACCAGCTTAAAATAGGTCTGTCCTAAATTGATGTGCTCGATTTCATTGCGAACGACCGGAGGGTGCGATTAAAAGTGATTTAGAGCGGAATGTTATGCTTGTTGAGCTTTCGATAAAGAGCCTGGCGACTGAGATTTAATATCCTGGCAGCCATTTGTTTGTTATTCTTTGCTTTCTTTAAAACCTCGATAATATGCCTCTTTTCCACCTCATCCAGGCTCATTAAGGAGAAAGGATAGAAGTCCGCATCGGCTTCATCCTGGCTCACGATTTCTTTAAGATTATCAGGCAGGTCCTTTATATCTAAGAAGCTTTCATGACAGAGCATCACTGACCTTTCTATTATGTTTTCGAGCTGCCTGACATTTCCCGGCCAGAAATAGTCCAATAATATCCTCTTTGCTCTTTGAGAAATTCCCAGGATCTTCTTGCCATATTTTTGATTGTACATCTTTAAAAAATAGCTGCAGAACAAGGGAATATCTTCTTTTCTCTTCCGCAGCGGTGGAAGTCTAATTTCAACAATATTTATCCTATGAAATAAATCACCCCTGAATTTTCCTTTTTTTATCTCTTCACCTATATCCCGGCTGGTTGCTGAAACGACACGCACATCCACTTTCACATTTTTATTAGAGCCTAAGGGCCGAAATTGATGCTCTTCAAGGACCCTTAAAAGCTTGGATTGGATGCCAATAGGAATTTCGCCTATTTCATCGAGAAAAATTGTCCCTCCATCCGCCTCTTTAAAGAGTCCGTCTTTAGCTTTGTCTGCTCCGGTAAACACTCCTTTTAGATAGCCAAAAAGTTCTGATTCAAATAAAGTTTCCGGAATTGCCGTGCAATCACAAATAACGAGATTCTTATCCACTCGTGGGCTGAGATTATGTAATGCCCGGGCTACCATCTCCTTTCCTGTTCCTGTCTCGCCGGCGATAAGAACAGCAACAGAATGCCTTGCAACTCTTTCGACCAATGACGCAACTTCCAGCATATACAGATTTTTGCCTATCATTCCCTGGAAAATATATTTTTCAGTCAGTTCTTTCTCCAACTTGAATGTTTCATGACGGATATAGCTTTTCTCCTTGATCTTTTCTAGCACGGGCTGCAGTGTTTCTGCTTTCATAGGCTTAATTAAATAATCGTTGGCGCCTGCTTTGATAGACTCTGCCATTTTACTCGAAGAGACTTTAGGACCAGCTATTATGACTTCGATCAGAGGATCGATATTCTTGATCTTCCGAAGAAGATCAAATTCGGAAAGATCATCCCTGGTCAAATCAAGAATGATTATTTTTATTCCTCTTTTCCGGATCAAAGAAAAAAAATCGCCCTTTTTTCTTGAGGAATGGAAACGAAATTCTCCTGAAGATAGAGATTTTTCCAGCCAGGAATAACTCTCAGGTTTATCAGAAAGTAGAAGGAGATTCATCTAGCGTCTAAAATTTTTGCTTAAAAGCTTAAATTTTTTTCAATCCAGAAGCTACCATAAACATAACGAAAACACAAGAATCCTTCATTTGATGAGATGAGTGAATTTTGAATTTTTGTTGCGAAAAACCAGTAAATAGTATAAATTCTATATGATAAATATGATTAAATTCGAAGTATTTTTTTGCTTTTGCAATATCCACATGTCATGCAATCAGTATAAACAGAGGAAAAAGAAATGAAAAAAATATTATTCTGGGTTATCGCTTTTCTCATCACAGTTTCAACAGTTTTCTACCAGAGGAAAACAGGACCTACTCATCCTGTCAGTGGGAAAATCCCGGTCAATGAATCAGAGATAGCATACAAGTTGGAGCGGGCTCACGAAAGCACAAGAGATTATGAAATAAAAATCGAAGTGCCAGACAGGGAAATTTCGGGGTATTTGACCTACAAGCGATATAAAACCTCCGATTCGTGGATAAATATTCCCATGGTCAGGAAAGAAAATTCGTTGATCGGCAGCCTTCCCCAGCAGCCGCCCGCCGGAAAACTGGAATACAAGGTCATGCTATCATTCCAGGAGAAGGACATCTCATTAACCGCTGAGGAATCCGTGATCATCCGCTTCAGAGGGCCTGTGCCTGCAGCCATTCTTTTGGCTCATATCATCATCATATTTCTAGCCATGCTGTTTTCGGCTAGAGCCGGCATCGAGGCGCTGGACCGCAGGGGCAATCCTCGAAAACTGGTTCTCTGGACAGTGGGCCTCCTGTTTGTTGGCGGCTTAATTCTCGGTCCGGTGGTCCAGAAATATGCATTCGGTGAATTCTGGACAGGATTCCCCCTCGGACACGATTTGACAGATACAAAAATACTCATTGCCATGGCGGGATGGATCGCGGCTGCCATTGCCGGACGCGGCGGGAAACCGGCCCGCAGATGGGTTCTGGGAGCTTCAATATTGCTCCTGGTAGTCTTTCTCATCCCTCACAGCCTTCTTGGCTCTGAACTGGACTATTCTGAGATGGAGGCTTCCTCTACAGTTCCAAGGGAAATTGTTTTATTGCACCCTTGACAAAATGACTCACAGATCACAAATAACGCGACTCTCTTCGTCAATAGAAAATATATGATGTCTTGTAAACACTGTTTTTTTATGGTTACATCAAGATAAGATTCAAAATGAAGCTTTAAAGAGGAGGCAATCAAAATGAGAAAAACAAAAAGAGCTCTTATTTTTATCTTATGGATTCTCCTGATCATTCCAATCTATGGTGTTCAGGAAGAAAAAGCCGCACCGAAAAAGCCCAGGCCCATTGAAACATTGGAAGACATCCTCGCCTGGAAGAGTATCAGGAGTGCCACAATTTCCAACAATGGACAGTGGTTCGCTTACAGTCTCTCCCCTACCGAAGGAGACAGTGAAGTCATCATCAGGCAAACCAAAGGAGAAAAAGAATACAGGTTCCCTGTTGGAGAAGCATCGAGGTCCGCTTTCGGTGGAATTTCTTTCTCCGAGGATTCCAAATGGGTGGGGTATACGGTCTATCCCAAAAGAGAAGAGGCAAAAAAGCTGAAAAAACAGAAGAAAAAGCTCTACAACAAAGTGGAATTACTGAATCTCTCCTCAGGTAAAAAAGTCGAGTTTGATAAAACAAAAAAGTTTGCCTTTTCCCGAGAGAATGCCCGCTGGATGGTCCTCCAGAAGTATCCGCCGGAAAGTCAGGCAAAAGAAAAGGAAAAATGGAGCGGGTCGGATATGATCCTCCATGAACTAGCCTCCTCCAAAGAGCTAAACATAGGAAATGTCTCAGAGTTTGCCTTTGACAAGAAAGGCCGGTGGTTAGCCTGGATCGTCGATGCAAAAGATATGAGTGGAAACGGAATTCAGCTAAGAGACATGAATACAGGAGTCATTCTTCCCATTGAAAATGATAAAGCGGTTTATAAAAGGCTGAACTGGACGGAAGAGGGCGATGGACTGGCTGTTTTGAAGGGAAAGGAAGATGAAAATTTTGAAGACAAGCTGTTTTGTGTTGTGGGTTTTTCGAAATTCTCATCCCCATCCCCCAAAAAAATCATCTATGACCCAAAAGAGGATAAAGACTTTCCTGAAGGAATGACAATAAGTCCGAACAGAACTCCAACATGGACAGAAGATTTATCCGGAATCCTGTTCGGCATCCATGAAGTCAAAAAGAAAGAGAAGAAAGAGAAAGAAAAAGCAAAAGAGAAAGAAAAAATCAAAAAAGCTAAAGACAAACCTAAAGGAACTCCTGAAAAGAAAAAAGAACCTCCCAAGCCAGCGGCAAAAGATGATAAAGATGTCGAACTGCCTGACGTTGTCATCTGGCATTGGCTGGACAAAAGGCTTCAATCCATGCAGCAGGTTCAAGCAGGCCGGGATAAAAATTTCAACTATCTCTGCATCTACCGCGTAAAAGAGAAAAAGTTTCTGCGGCTCGCCGATGATGAGCTGAGACGTGTGGATGCCGCGCCAAAACACCGCTGGGCTATAGGTAGGGATAACCGTGAATACGAACTTACTGGAAATCTCGAGGGACGACGCTATCAGGATATCTATGTGGTTGACCTGAAAACAGGATCCCGCAAGCTCGCTCTCAAAAAATGCCGCTGGTTTTTCACGACATCCCCGGACGGAACTCACTTTCTCTTTTACCAGGACGGACATTATTACACATACGAGATGGCAACAGGAAAAAAATATAACATCACAAAGGATGTCCCCACCTCCTTCATCAATGAAGAAGATGACCATAATGTCATAAAACCCCCGATCAGGACTCGTTATGGTTGGGTGAAAGACGGTGTTTCTGTGCTTCTCTATGACAACTGGGATGTCTGGAACGTGCCGGTTCACGGCGGGAAGGGAACGAATCTCACCGTAAACGGGAAAAAAGAGGGCATTCGTTACCGGAGCCGCTTCAGGTTGGATCCAGAGGAGAAAGGAATAGATCTTAAAAAACCGCTTTATATATCAGCCTATGGAGAATGGACAAAAAAAAGCGGAGTTGTCCGTATAGATAAAGGAAAACCCGGAGCAAAGATGCTGCTCTGGGATGATGCTTCATTTTCAATCCGCAAAGCCAAAAAGGCAGATGTCTACCTCTACACCAGACAGACATACAAGGATTATCCTGATTACTGGGTTGCAGACAAATCGCTTAAGAAAGGAAAGAAAATAACAGAAGCAAATCCCCAGCAGAAAGAGTTCCTCTGGTCTGATGGTTCTATTCTTATCGATTATAAGAGCGACAAGGGCGACAAACTTCAAGGTGCTCTTTTTCTACCTGCAAACTATGAGAAAGGGAAAAGCTATCCCACCATCGTCTATATCTACGAGAAACTCTCCCAGGGACTTAACCGCTATTATGCACCATCAGCAAGAGGCTTTAATAAGACCGTCTATACCAGCCGCGGATATGCCGTGTTGATGCCGGATATCGTCTACAAGATGAATGATCCCGGGATGTCCTCAGTGTGGTGTGTTCTGCCGGCCATAAAAGCTGCTATCGCAACAGGAGTAGTGGATAAAGACAGAATAGGCATTCACGGACATTCATGGGGTGGCTACCAGTCTTCCTTCCTGGTAACCCAGACCGATATTTTCAAAGCCTGCGTCACCGGAGCTCCGCTCACCAACATGATCAGCATGTACAGCTCCATCTACTGGAATTCAGGTTCAGCCAATCAGCCAATTTTTGAAAGCAGCCAGGGACGGTTCACGGGCGGCTATTGGGAAAACATCGAGGCTTATACCCGAAACTCCCCAGTCTACTATGCCAAAAACGTGAAAACACCACTTATTATCCTCCACAACGATAAAGATGGTGCTGTGGACTGGAATCAGGGAATCGAATACTTCAACACACTCAGGCGCCTCGGAAAATCTGTGGTCATGCTTCAATATAAAGGCGAAAATCATGGGCTGCGAAAGCCGGCTAATCAAAAGGATTACAACACAAGGATGCGAGAATTTTTCGACCACCATCTTCGAGGAAAACCTGCTCCCAAATGGCTTAAGGAAGGAATCTCTCACCTCAAGTTGAAAGACCACATTAAGAAAATGACTGAGAAAAAGTGATTCCATTTTCCCTGGTCATTGCTACCGTCATTCCCGCGAAGCCTGTGCCCGCGCAGGCGTGGAAGCGGGAATGTATAAGATTCTTTCGGGAGTCTCGCGAGTAAAATGAGCGAGCATTACCGAAAGAATGGATTGAACTATAAACTGACGGGACCGTTTCTATGGGGATTGTATTGAGGTCTCGGGACATAATCTTGAGTATGGCATAAAGGAGAGAGTGCTTTTAATTACTTCAAAACATGTATGATATGAATCTTTGTAAAACATGGAACATTCAAGTATACACAATTGAACCTTTATAATAAGAGATTGAGAAAACACAGATAGAGTCATCCGATCACTCTTGGAAGTCAGGGTGTTTGTACTATTGCATTTAAAAAGCGCTAATATAGTTATCATTTATCTCCGTCTGTGGTGGCGGTCTTGTAAAAAGAAACCGCAAAGGTAAAAGTTTCCGGATAGTAATAAGGAGCCCTTTATTACAAAAAGGACACAGGTCAACTTTTTTCCCAGTCAAGGATTCGTAGCGTTCTTTCCAATCTATTGATTTCAGTGGCGATTTAACTGCTGTCTGATGCACATGGAAAAGTTTTCGGCAACGTTTCAACTTCTTAGTGCGATGACGATTGCTCAGAAAACCAAAATAACGGATGCGCATAAAACCTGAAGGGAGAACATGGAGTAAAAAGCGGCGAATAAACTCTTCTGCTTCCAGAGTCATAGTTTGGGCCTTATTCGCTTGCCGGTAATTCCTCCAGGAGAAGGAAACTTTGCCATCTTTAACTCTCAATAAACGGTTATTGGAAATTGCAATGCGGTGAGTGTAGCGGCCCAGATAATTCAGGACTTTCTCCGCTCCTCCAAAAGGAGGCTTTGCATAGACGACCCATTCGGTTTTAAAACATTTTTTTATAAGCTGTGCAAACGATTCCGGAT
>DAOUYU010000030.1 GCA_030673995.1 Candidatus Aminicenantota bacterium | reverse complement strand
GTCTCAGGAGCTTGTTCAGTTCTTTAATTTTTTGCTTCAGATTAGCTTGTTCTTTTTTTCCTTTGGCTCGATTGAGCGAAAGATTTGTATCTTCCTTTGCTTCTTCTAACTCATTGATGACTTTTAGTTTTTTGCGGAGGGTATAGATAATTATTTCTCTGTGTGCTGAGCGGAAGTTCAGCTCTCTTATGAGCCTGCTCATTGTGACAATAAGGCGCCCGCGCTTATATGTGTTTTTCTTTATAGGGGCAATATTATCTAGCTGAATGCTGAGTTCTATTATCCTCTTTATTTTATCCAGAATTTCCTTCTTTTTTGCCTCGAGTTTGCCTTCTGAAAGATCTTCATCGCTGAGATCGAACATCTCATGCATGATATCAGGAGCCTCTTTTATCTCTTCCTCCAAAAAGAAGATTTCGCTTAAAACCAGCCTCGTTTTAGAGAGAGCTTTGATAATGCTTTTTTCGCCTCTCTCTATGTCCTTTGCGATGGAAATTTCTCCTTCGCGAGTGAGTAGGGAGATATTTCCCATTTCTCTCAGATAGAGCTTTACGGGATCGGTTGTTCGCTCCAAACCGTGAATAGAGACGAGATCGGACTTTCTCCTTTTAGGAACAATACTTCTTTTTTTGGTATCGAGGATTTTGATTCCATAGTCGTCAATGGAATCGAGGAAATCTTTGAACTCTCTTCCAGAACTAGAATCCCCTTCGAATATCTTGTCTATCTCATCATAGAGAAGATATCCCTGCTTCCTTCCTTTAGAAAGGAGTTCGTGGATTCCATCTTTTTGGAACTTACTTTCCTGAGACAATGTTAACTCCTCCCTTTTATGGAGATATTCCGATTATTATAATCCATATTTTGATAATTTCGTTCGGACAATGACGACAATTGTGTTTTTATATCCCGCAATTGCTTGATAAGCGAGAGAATTTTCTCTCCTTTTCCCTGTTTTTCCAACTTTGTGATTTCAGCTTTCAATTCCTTCGAATGATTTTCAAGCGAGAATTGCTTTAGTGTATTGAGGCATTCAAAGGCTTCCTCAACAGAAGGAGCCTGTTCTTTCTCGAGAAGAGCTTTGGATAGAGAGCCTAAAAGAGAAGGCTCAATTTTTTCCTTTATCTCATGCAGGCTTGGTTTTTTTCCGGCCTTGAAATACTCGAAGAGAGCCATGAAGATGGGCCTGCTTTTCAAGCCCAAAAGATATTCTTCCTTCATCTCAGGAAATACATATTGAGCAATGGCTTCATCCTCGATGAGTATCTGAAGAAGTCTTTTTTCAGCATTGAGAAAGGAATCTTTTTCTACTCCCTTTTCAGCAGTTGACTTCCGCTGGATCATTGACCGCAGCGTTTCTTCATCGATCGAGAGATACTCACTTGTTTTTTTTATGTATTCGTTAAGAACGATTGAGTCAGGTATCTTCTTAATTTCATCCCAGATACTCCTGGCAATCTTGGCCTTTTCTTCGGGAATATCCGTCCGCGCTTCTTGAAGCTGATTATCGATCAAATACTTAAGTCCAGATGTGCTTTTTTGAACAAGCTTTTTAAACTCATCCGGGCCAGATTTATTGATGAAGCTGTCAGGGTCGGATCCCTTGGGGAGAGTCATGATCTTTATCTGGACACCTCTTTCAAAACAGAGAGAAACAGCGCGTAGAGATGCGTTTACGCCTGGGGCATCGCTGTCATAGCAAACGATCATTCTTAGTGCAAAACGTCTGGCAAGAAAGACCTGATCATGTGTCAGACTCGTTCCCAAGGAAGCTGCAATGTTTGTGATTCCTGCCCGGTAAAGGGAGAGAAAATCTGTATATCCTTCAACAAGGACCAATTCGCCTTTTTCCCGGATGGAATTTTTGCAAAAATTCAGGCCGTAGAGAAGCTTTCCCTTGGTATAGATGGGAGTGTCTGGAGAATTAAGGTACTTGGGTTCTGCATCGATAATTGTTCTTCCACCAAAAGCAACGACTTTTCCTGTCAGAGTGAAGATTGGAAAAATAATTCTCCCTCTGAAGCGGTCATAATAGCCCTCTTTTTTTTCTCGCCGGATAACCACTCCCGCTTTTTCAAGAAGCTGAGGAGAGATATTTTTTTCTTGGAAAAAAGAGAAGAGGGAATCCCATGAATTCAATGCGTAACCAATCTTTAATTTCTGGATGATTTCCTCAGAGATGTTCCTTTTTTCAAGATAGCGGAGGGCTTTTTCGCCTTCTCTGGTTTTGAACAGGTTCTTCCGGAAAAAGGCGAGTGTGTTTTCGTTTATTTTGGATAATTGTTCCTCTAGCTTTGCAACCTGTGGAGATAATTTTCTCTTTTCCGGGAGAGTAATGTTGTATTTTTCCGCCAGATATTTTAGGGCTTCGGGGAAACTGAGGCTTTCCTTTTCCATAACAAGAGTAAAAACATCACCTCCTACGCCGCAGCCAAAACAATGGTAGAGCTGCTTTTCATCATCAACGGTAAAGGAAGGGAGTTTTTCAGAATGAAATGGGCAGAGTCCGACATGCTTTCTTCCCCGCTTTCTCAATGTGGTATACTGAGAAACGATTTCAATAATGCTTGCAGCTTGCCTTATTTGTTCAATGATTTCCATGGGTAATCGTTGAGTGAGTAAAAATGAACTACTTGTAAAATATAGGTGGGAGGTGTTCAGTTGTCAAGTAGCTAAGTCATTTAAAATAAAATTTTTATACAATGCCTGATCCCTCTTCTTAGAGATGATTTATCAGGCTTGCCAGATATCCTGCACCAAAGCCGTTATCTATATTAACGACACCCACTCCACCAGAGCAAGAATTGAGCATGGCCAGTAGAGCTGCCACGCCTTTTAGGCTTGCTCCGTATCCGATACTGGTAGGCACAGCTATGATAGGAACGCTGACGATACCGGCGACCACACTGGGTAATGCTCCTTCCATTCCAGCCACGGTTATGATGACTCTTGCTTGCTTTATTCTCTCAAACTCGCCGAACAGGCGGTGAATGCCGGCAACACCGACATCATATATTTTGTCAGCTTCATTGCCCAAAATATCACAAGTCACGACCGCTTCTTCGGCAACAGGGATGTCTGAGGTTCCAGCAGTTATTATGGCTATTTTTCCTTTTCCAGAAACAGGTTTTTGCTGCTTAAGATAGACAACCTTAGCCAGAGAATTATAGTGTGCTTTGGGTATTTTTTTCTTAAGGTTATCGAAGACTTTCGTTTCGACTTTGGTGATAAGTAAATTGCCGCCTTTTTTGATTATTTCCCGGGAGATCTTTAATATTTGCTCCTCTGTTTTTCCCAGGCCAAAGATGATTTCAGGGAAGCCTTTTCTTAATTCACGATGATGGTCGATTTTGGCGAAGCCTAAATTTTGATAGGGATAATCCTTTAAGACAAGGAAGGCCTCTTCAGGGGAAAGCTTGCCAAGGTGCACCTTATTCAAAACATCTTTAAGCTGAGATTTCATTGCTCTGATTCTATCAAATGTGAATAAATAAAGCCAGATTGGTCAAATTAATTTGACAGAAAGAGAGGATTTTGCGTTATACTGGTCAAGGCTAAGAAGCAGGATAAGCACACTAAGATTTAGATACGTGGCTCTTTGAACAGAGAAGATTCAACATAGGATGATAATGAGAGAAAAAGGAACTATCCAAAAGGAGGTTTATCTTTCAGGCGTAGGTATTCATTCTGGAGAAAAGGTTGATCTTATATTGAAGCCCTCATCGTCAGGTGAAATTATCTTCCGCCGGACTGACCTCAGCAACCTGGAACTCAATCTCGATATCAAAAAAATAGAAAGCAAGAACTCCATCAATCTTGTATCAAAAGGATGCAAGATTCAAACCCTTGAACATTTGATGGCTGTTCTTTTTATGTCTGGTATTAATAGCTTGATTGTAGAGCTGAATGGGAGTGAGATTCCTGCGATGGATGGAAGCGCTTCTCCTTTTGTCCGGGAAATCCATAGAGCTGGAATCAGGCAATTGCCTGATAGGCAGAAGTCAATAAAAATTCTCCAGCCTTTTGTCATTCAAGAAAAAGAGGCTTCTGTTTCGTTTCATCCGGATCAAGCTTTTAAAATAACCTATTCTATCGAATATGATCATCCCTTTATCCGCAGACAAGAATTGGGGCTAACCGTGAATAAGGAAAATTTTATAACGGAGATTGCCCCGGCGCGAACGTTCGGATTTTTAAAGGATGTTCCTGCTCTTAGGGCTCAAGGATTGACGCTTGGAGGATCACTGGATAATGCTGTTGTTCTGGACGAGATAGGCGTTATAAGCGGGCCTTTACGTTTTCCGGATGAATTTGTGCGCCATAAAATATTGGATTTGATAGGGGACCTCTCATTGCTGGCTTTCCCTCTGGTCGGGCACTGCAAAGCAGATAAGGCAGGCCACCGCCTTCATTTGAAGGCTGTTCGTTTTCTTTTAGACAATCCTGAGTATTGGACTTTTGAATGAAAAAGGGGTCGTGAATGAAAAAGGGGACAGGCAACTTTTTTTTAAAAAAAAGTAGCCTGTCCCCTTTTTCCCCTTGTCAAAGTTTTGATTCTGAGATAGAATTGAAAAACCTCAATTCATAAGTATTAAAGAGAGCAAAAGTGACAAAAGAAAAAGAAAAGATAAAAAAAGATGATTACCAAAAGGCTCTTTCTGATTACACTCAGGCCATGAAGGCCTTGAATAGAAGAGATTATGAAAGAGCAAGTGAGCTGTTCAAAGCTTTTTTAGAAAAACATGCTTCTGAAAGAGAGCTTGCTGATCGTGCTAAAATTTACCTCAAGGTCTGTCAAAAACAGAAAAAAATTGAAAAAATTCAATTGAAATCTTTCGATGATTATTATCAATACAGTGTTCATAAAATAAATAAAGGAGATTACGAGGAAGCTCTGAAGTTGCTGGGAAAAGCGCGGGAGATGAAGCCTCGGGAGGGCAAAGTCCTTTATTTGATAGCAGATGCCTACTGCCTGATGGGTGAGACAGAAAAGTGTCTAGAGCATTTAAAAAAGGCCATTCAGATGGATGGCTTTTTCAGGATATTAGCACAGAATGAGGGGGATTTCGAGCCGATCTGGGAAGATAAAAAATTTAAACTTATAACCAGGATGGTATGAGTGAAAGATTCCATGCTCTCGTCTTAGCCGCGGGAAAGGGAACCAGATTCAAATCAGAGAGAAACAAGGTTCTTCATCCCGTATTGGGGAAGTCTATGCTCCGCTTAGTGTTGGATTGTGTTCTCAAGTTAAAGCCTGAGAAGGTCTATGTGGTTGTGGGCTATCAAAAGGAAGAAGTAAAAAAAGAAGCGGCGCTTGAGAAAGTCGAATGTATCACTCAACAAAAGCAGATGGGAACCGCTCATGCCGTACTGGCAGCGAGAAACATTTTAAAAAGAGAAAAGGAAAAGGATGTTCTCATCATAAACGCAGATCATCCCCTGCTGAGGCCTGAGACATTGAAGCCCTTATTGGCTCTTCACCGGCGAGACCGAAACTCTCTAACATTTTTAAGCGTTGAAGTAGAGAATCCCGCTGGTTTTGGGCGTATCCTCTATTCCGATAATAAAATAAGGATAGTCGAGGAGAGAGATGCGACCCCTTCCGAGCGGAAAATAAAAGAAATAAACGCTGGAGTGTATCTTTTTAAAATCAAGGATCTCCTTAGGGCCTTGCCCAGGATCTCAAATCAAAATAAAAAAGGTGAATATTATCTTACCGATGTCATTGAAATCCTATCTCAGGAGAAGAAGAAGATTGGCGTTCACAAATCATCCCGGACCCAAGAGGTCGTAGGAGTAAACAGTCGGTATGAGCTGGCCAAGGCTGCAGAAGTCCTTCGGGAGAGGAAAATTTTAGCCCTTTCAGATAAAGGAGTCACGGTTTGTGATCCCCACAACTCCTGGATCGACCTTGATGTCAAAATAGGAGCGGATACGACGATCTATCCCTCGGTGATAATCGAAGGAAAATCTGTTATCGGAAGTCAATGCCGGCTTTATCCCTATGTGCATATTGTTAACTCTCGAGTGGGGAACCGGGTCAAGATATTAAGCTCGACTGTGATTGAAGAGAGTGTCATCGAGAATGATGCCCAGGTGGGGCCTTTTTCCCGCATAAGGCCTAACACGATCATACGTTCCGGGGCAAAGGTCGGGAATTTTGTCGAGATGAAAAACACTGTATTCGGGAAGAAATCCAAAGCCGGCCATCTTTCTTATTTAGGGGATTGCGAGGTGGAGAAAGAGGTCAACATTGGAGCAGGAACGATCACTTGCAACTATGACGGTAAAAAGAAGTCAAAAACCATTATTGAAGCCGGCGCTTTTATTGGTTCCGGAACCGAGCTTATTGCCCCTGTAAAAATAGGGAAGAAGGCCTATATAGGGGCTGGTTCGACCATTACCAAAGATGTGGCACCAGAGTCTTTAGCCGTAGCCCGAAGCAAGCAGGTTGAAAGGCGGCGGGGACGACGAAAAAAGAGAAAAAAATAATGTGTGGCATCATCGGGTATATAGGGCCTAAAAGTGTAGTTCCAATCCTGGTAGAAGGATTAAAGAAACTCGAGTACAGGGGATATGATTCAGCCGGAATTGCGGTTGTTAATGGAGATCAGATACAGGTAAGACGAGTTAAAGGAAAGATCAGTGCGCTGGAGAAAAGTCTTGACAAAGCGCCTCTCAACGGAAGTTATGGAGTAGGTCATACGCGGTGGGCCACCCACGGCCGCCCCTGTGAGGAAAATGCCCACCCTCATCAGGACTGCACAGGTTCGCTGGTCGTTGTTCATAATGGAATTATCGAAAATTATCTACCCCTGAAACGGAAACTTAAAGAAGAAGGGCACACGTTTCGAACAGAAACCGATACCGAAGTCATTGCCCATCTCGTTGAGAAATATTTCAAAGGCTCTCTGGAAAAAGCCGTTTTGCACACGGTACGAGAGATTGAGGGTGCCTATGCTATTGCAGTTCTTTCTACTCAGGATAAAGGGAAAATTGTAGCGGTAAAATCCGGCCCGCCTGCTGTTGTCGGATTAGGGGAAGGAGAATATTTTGTTTCGTCGGACATCAATCCGCTTCTCAGCCACACCCAAAAAATTGTCTTTCTCGAAGATGAGGAGATGGCAGTTATTGAGCCCCAGGGAGTGAAGTTTAGTGATTTAGAGGGGAATGTGCTAAAGAAAAAAGTGGATCAGATCTCCTGGAGTCCCCTCATGATCGAAAAAAGAGGATTCAAGCACTTCATGCTCAAGGAAATAATTGAGCAGCCTCAGGTCGTGAGAGATACCCTTCAAGGAAGGATATCTCTTGACTCAGGAAAGATATGCCTGGAGGAGACTGGAATATCATCGAAACATTTGGAGAAAATAGCAAAAGTTGTGATCATTGCCTGCGGTACCTCCTATCATGCAGGTCTTGTAGGAAAATGCTTCATTGAGACGCTAGCCCAGATTCCCGTTGACGTTGAGTTTGCCTCAGAATACCGCTATCGTGATTTTATCCTGGATGAAAAGGCTCTGGTGATTGTCATTTCCCAGTCCGGAGAGACTGCCGATTCGCTTGCAGCTTTAAGGGCTGTTAAAGAGAAGAATCCTCTATCTCTTTCCATATGCAACGTGGTGAATTCATCTATTGCCAGGGATACAGACGGAGTCCTCTATACCCATGCCGGACCCGAGATAGGTGTGGCAGCGACCAAAACTTTTTCTGCTCAGATGGCGGCCTTGGCCCTGCTTGCACTGCATTTGGCCCAGGTAAAAGGGAGACTGGATGAGAAAACACGGCTTTCTTTCATAGAAGACCTTCTCAGAATTCCCCATCTGATGGAGAATATCCTCAATCAGGCTGAATCAATCGAGGATTTAGCATTAAAATTTATCTCCTTTTCGCATTTCCTTTATTTAGGGCGCTGGGTCAATTTTCCTGTTGCCCTCGAGGGAGCGCTCAAGCTAAAAGAGATTTCCTATATTCATGCTGAAGGCTATCCGGGAGGAGAGATGAAACACGGCCCTATAGCCCTCATTGATGAAAAGATGCCCACGATGGTTATTGTCCCTAAAGACAGAGTGTATGATAAGATGCTCAGCAATATATCTGAAATCAAAACAAGAGCGGGATACTTACTGGCTGTTGCCTTTGAAGATGACAAGGAGATTCAGGATAGAGTCGATAAAGTGATTCCTATTCCACCCATTAATCCTCTTTTCACTCCCTTTCTAACGACACTTCCTCTACAGCTCTTTGCCTATTACATCGCCGCAAAGAGGGGAGCGGATGTTGACCAGCCGAGAAACCTGGCCAAAAGTGTAACAGTCGAATAGAGATGGGATAAAAAGGGGACAGGCTACTTTTTTCTCAAAAAGTTGCCTGTCCCCTTTTTATCAGCCTGTCCCCTTTTTACCACGTAATCTTGATCGTCATCCTGGCTTGACGGGGCTGCTGTTTCCCCCATACCTCTCCAAAGATCGGAATAGATTCTTTGATATAAGATAGGGGCTTCTGGGAGTTGAGAACGTTAAAGATGTCGAGCCTCAAAATTAAGGCCATATTCTGAGGAAGATGGAATCTGTGGAGTGGAAACTCCTTTTCCAGACCTATGTCCAGGTAGAAATGAGAAGGAGTTTTATTTGTACCCCTGCCTTCTGGAAAAGAATAGTAACCCCCGAAAAAAGGAACATAACCTAATTTTTCCCAGTAATATCCGGATATCCATTCAAAAGCAGCAGAGAAAATCAATCCATAGGGAGCGAGAAGGACAGAGTTTATTTTGAGGTTGTGGTCAACAGAATAGGGGAGTTTTCCGTACCAGCTTTCATTTTCCTCTTCGCTTATTCCTCTTCCTCCCAATCCAGCCAGCGCCACATCCCAGTATTCTTTTAATTCTTTATATTCAGCATCATCAGGGATCCAAATATGATTCCCAAAGAGTCCTATATAATTGGTGCTCCCTTCTTCTTGAGACCAGGAGCCCGTCTCAGACTGACCAGGGTTGGTGCCTTTTGCCGATGAGTGGGAATAGGAGGCGTTCAGGAAGAAAATTGACCCGATTCTTCCATAAAGCTCGAACTCAAAACCCTGATAGTTTCTCCGTTTGTGTTCGAAGTTATCGTAGAGGAATTTATACATTGTTTCAGACTGGGGATCTATGACAGCAAGAATTTCGAGCAGGTCTTCTGCTTTTGAGCGGACATAACGTGCCTTGAATGCCCAGCCTTTACCCAGCTTGCGGTCGAACTCAATGAGATAGCGGATGAGAAAATTGGGTTTCAATCCCTCGGCGATTTCAAAGGGTTGAGCTCCTTGCTCGTTTTCAAACTGCCAGTTTGAGGAGTCGTGGATCTCGGGCTCTAATGGATTTGAGGAGCCCTGCCATCTGTAAGTGCGGAAACTCAGGCCAGCACCAGAGCTCAAAAGGCCAAGAGGCATGGTGGTGATAAGATCAGAGAATCTTCCCCATCCGAATTTGAGGATGTTAGCTCCGTCTCCTGTTATATCTACAGCCAGAGAGAGGCGAGGCGAGAGAAAATCCTGCAAGCTCCAAAGCCAGAGTTTCTCACCTCTGTGATCGCGGCAGATCTGGGTCTGGCTTCGAAAACCGGCCATAAGAGTGAATCTATTCCAGGTGATTTTGTCCTTGAAATAAAGTCCTATTCCCCGGGCAGAATTCATGAAGTCAAACTCACCGTATTCGTAGAAAAAAGTAGGGGTTCCTCCTCCGCCACTCCAGGTGTCAAAATAGTACTTTGTCCCACTGTCGAAACCATTGCCTGGAAAGAGGTCCTCGTCCTTTCCGCTGAAGTCGACTGAAAATTGAGAGGAGAAGCTGTAATATTCAAATCCGAAGTTGAGCTCATGGCGGCCAAAGGTTTCTGTCTCTATGTGCTTGGTGAACTTCAGGTTAAAGTCCAGCCTCTTCTGATCATCTGTAACATTTCCGTAAGAATTATGAATGTTTCGGGCTAAATCCTCGATATAGTATTGTGCAGGATTTAGATCCTTGTTCACAGGTTCTATAAAAGAATCCCTTTTGACCTGCCCCAATCCTGCCTCGATGAAGGTTGTAGAATTTAAAATTCCCTTGTAGTTCACCCGGAATATGAGGTCGGAAAAATCTTTTTCTTCAAACAGATCCGGAATTCCTGTTCCGCCTTTCTGCCCAAGGAACCTGTGGTAGATAGTGGTGAGGGAAAGGGTGTGGTCGTTATTCAGAGCATAGGTCAGTTTCGAAAAGAGACTGTTGCTTTGTAACGTTTTGCTTCCAGCCGGAACAAAAAGATAATCCACTGTCGTGTCTTTTGTCTGCTCTGTATCTCGAAAGAAATTGTCAGAGATAAAAAACCACAATTTATCTTTGACGATGGGGCCACCAAGATTGAAGTACCAGTTGGTGTTGGAGAAATATTCGGGCTCGCTCATCACAGCAAGCTGCTCTTCCCGCGAAGCCTGGAGTTTTTTGTCCGTGAACGCAAGGGAAAACTCTCCCTCCATAGTGTTGCTTCCACTTTTTGTGACCATGTTGATGATGCCGCCGGAAGCCGAGCCGAATTCCGGGCTAAAAGGATCGGAGATGACCTGAATTTCATCGATGGAGTCAAGATTGAGATGCATTCCTGAATTTCTTAACCTCACTCCGCTTATAGAAAGGCCGTCGACAATCCAGTTATTGCCTTCCTCTCCTTCACCTCGAAAGCTTGGCTGGCCTTGGTCGGCTGTGCCCCGGCGTGTGTTAGCCCGCACACCGGTCACTCCAGGTGTGATCTTGACCGCATCGACCACCGTTCGATTCCGGACAGGGATTATCTCCAGATCTTTGCTGGAGATGTGAAAACTCGTATCGGTTGAGGTTTTATCGATCAGAGGCGATTCTGCCGTAACAACAATGTCTTTCCTTATCGCAGCAAATTTCATGGTCACATTCACGCTGGTTACTCTTCCCAGGCGGACAATGACATTTTCCTGCACCAGCCGGTTGAATCCTTCAAGCTTGAAAGTCAGGGTGTATCTTCCAACAGGAAGAAGTGGAAAGTGAAAACCGCCGTTTTTTGAAGAGAGGATGGTCCGCAGGCCCTGAAGAGAGGGGCTTTTTGCTGTTATTTCGACTCCGGGAAGGCCTTCGCCGCCTTCATCCTTGACTTTTCCCTGTATCTCGCCCGTTTCTATGGCCCACACCCGGATAAAAAAAAGGAAGAGAAGGCTTAAAAAAATAAATATGTTTTTTCTTATTGTTTTATCCTTTTATGAAGACATCTCATTTTCTGTGAAATCGATGGATGCATTTCTTGTTATGCGAGGAACATCCGAGAATTTAGTGGTATAGCCACTCTAATCTTTCCCATCTTTTCAGGCCTCCTTTTTGGATATCATGATCTTTTCAACCTTTCTGACATAGAGAGTTCTTTGGATGGCTATAATATTGGAAGCGACCGCAATTGTACTCAAAACTCCTATCATTAAAGGATCAAAGATCTTGAACAGAACACCTGATAAGGCTCCAGCGGCGAGAAAGACCATTCTTTCGGCTCTCTGCATTATTCCGATTTTACATTCTATTCCCAGGCCTTCTGCTCTGGCTCTGGTATAGCTTACCATGTATGAGCCGAGAATTGTCAATAATGTTATCCAGAGAGCCCAGTGATTTCTGAAGTGAACGGCAAGCCCCAGGTAGATGAAAAATTCTGAATATCTGTCTGAAGTAGAGTCAAACATGGCTCCAAAAAGACTTTTCCGGTTTGTGCTCTCAGCAACCTGCCCGTCGATGATATCAAATAATCCGCAAATAACAATTGAGAGTCCACCCCATAACAGTTTCTCGAGGGAGAAGAGAATACATGCTGCAGCTCCTGCTAATAGCGCACAAAAACTCAGGGCGTTAGGGCTGATATGGAGGTTGATAAAAAGAGAAGACACATTATCCATTAAATTGAGAACGAAAGCTCTCAATTTTTTGGGCAATATCCGTGGTGCTTCGTGTGTTTCGTTGTTCATCCGAGCTTTTTTTTATGAGATATTTAGTTGATGTGAGAACCACAAATTAATCTAATATTTGACGAAATTCAAGTGAAAACAACAATCCGCATGGACTTAATTACTAGTAGAGGACGCTAGATTTATTTTATCACCCTTCCCCGTCAAGTCAATACCGCCATGATGTCAGACTTTTTAGATTTTTATAATTTGAATTTTTATATAAATACTAGAGAAAGACAAAGGGACAGAGGCAAGAAAAAGGGGACAGGCAACTTTTTAATATAAAAAGTAGCCTGTCCCCTTTTTCTTTGTCCCTTTTTCTTGCCTGTCCTCCTTTTCTTCCTGTTTTGACTTCTCGATGAGAACATGATAAATTCAATTAAAAAAAAGAATCACAATCCAGAAAGGTACCATTTTGAAAAAGGAAATGATGTCCAAAAAAAGTATAGCTGGAAACTTAAAAAGGAAG
>DAOUYU010000107.1 GCA_030673995.1 Candidatus Aminicenantota bacterium | reverse complement strand
TTAAAAGCCCAAGCTGTTATCGAAAGAGGGATGGCTGATTAAGTGGATTTCCTCGCCATTCTCTACCGAAAGGACATAGATGTCATAATTTAGACTGTTATTTATAGGGAAAATATCATAGGCAATGAAACGTCCGTCAGGCGATAAGCTGATATGTTGAGGGCTCGGCCATTTCGAGGATTTGATAATACGTGACTTTCCATCCTTTACTGACACCAATCCTAAATGCCTTGCGCCGTTTTTCCCCCAAAAACGCGTTAAAATTTGCTTTCCATCGCGCGTCCACTCACCAAGATCATCGACTCTGAGTTCTTTGTTTGAATAAAGAACACGAACATTCTGAGTTTCTATGTCAATGATACGTAGGTCCCAGTACTCCCTATCATTAAGCCAGGTATAAGCGATTCTCTTTCCGTCAGGAGACCAGGAGGAACAAAGGGCAAATTCTTGGGACTTATGCCAAGGCCCTTTGTTGGTCAAACGTTTATTTTCTCCAGACAAAAGGTCGCGGATAGCAAGATCTCCGGTCTCCCAGTCCACAAAGCATAAGTAACGTCCATCCGGAGAAGGAGTGCCACCTGCATTGGGACCCGCCCAGACTTTCCGGATTTTGAACTCCTTATCACCTCTTTCGATAACAGCTTGGGCTTTTAAGATAAGGTTCAGTTTTTCTTTAGCTATCCTGACTGCTTCTGTCTGTTCGGGATAGTTGTCCACTACTTTCTGGTAGGACTTTTCAGCTTCCTTCAGGCCCAATTTCTCATAGCAGAGACCGATATGCAGTTGCGCCTTGGCAGCAATTTCCCGATTTTCGGGGAACTGTTTTAAAATTTCCTGGTAAAGGTCAATGGCCTTCTGTAAATCTCCCTGAGCTTCCTCCATGTATAAGGCTTTCTCGAAGAGTTGTCCTGCTGTTTGTTGGGACAATGATGTATTGAACATAAAGAGAATACCAAGGGTTGAAAGGAAGAGAGTAAAAAAGATTTTTTTTGCGTTTTTCATCGCATCCTCCATCTCAATTTTTTGTTAATATAACGCTTTTTGAAATGAGATGTGTTAAGGAAGTGTGAAAAAATGATGGAATTTTAGTGCAACTTTTAATCAATAAATTTATATCCTATTCCTCTGATGCTGACTATATGTTTTGGATCTGAGGGATCATCTTCTATTTTTTTTCTGATATTAGCGATGTGGCTGTCTACTGTCCGAAAAGAAACATACATGTTATCTTCTCCCCAGACTTTATCAAGGAAATCATCTCTGGAGAGGACCTGTTCTTTCTTCTGGATAAAAAGCTTTAACATTTGAAATTCCAAGGGCGTCAGTTCAAGTCTTTTTCCCTTCTTTTTTGCCTCGTATTTTTTAAAATCCAGTTCTATCTGGCCAAAGCTGTAATTGGTTAAATCTGTTGCTCGTTCCTCTGTTCTCCGAAAAATTGCTTTTACCCGGGCCATGAGCTCTCGAAGATTGAAAGGTTTGGTGACATAATCATCAGCGCCTAACTCTAAGCCCAATACCTTATCTATCTCTTTATCTTTAACTGTCAACATGATTATTGGTGTTGTATCCCCCTCCATTCTCAATCTTTTACAGACCTCATATCCATCCAGAATGGGCAGCATGATGTCCAGAATGATAAGGTCTGGTTTCTGCTGTTTTGTGATGGCTAAGCCTTTCTCGCCATCTTCTGCAGTGAAAACTTCATACCCTTCAGATTCAAATTCATCCTTAAGACTCAATAAAATGCCCGGCTCGTCTTCTATCACGAGGATTTTTTTAGACATAAATACCTCACTATCCTTTTCCCTCTATAGGAAAAATTAAAGAAAAAGTGCTGCCCTGACCAATTTTACTCTCAACAGATATTTTTCCACCATGAGCTTCAACAGTATGCTTGACCAAAGTCAATCCCAATCCTGTGCCTTTGACTGTTTGCCTGAGAGTATTTCTTCCCTGATAAAACTTATCGAATATTTTGTCTATTTCATCATGGGGGATGCCTATCCCTTTATCTCTAACTTCTATAATGACATTTTCGTCGTCGCTTTTGACGTTAATATCAACTTCTTTTCTATCTGATGAAAATTTAGCGGCATTATCGAGCAGGTTAATTAGAGCCAGGGATAAGGCATCTCTATCTATAAAGAGGTAAGGAATATCTTTAGGAATCTGCGTATGAAATTTTATCCCTTTTTGGGTTTCATCTTTTCTAAAATTTTCTATCTGTTGAACCACTAACTGAGCCACAGCTGTTTCCACAAAGTCATATTCTTTCTTCCCCTCTTCTATTTTGGAAAAATCCAAAATATTCTTCACCAGTCTGGTCAATTTGTCTGTATCCTGAGAGATAACTGAAAAATACTGCTTCATTTTAGCTATATCTTTGACTTTTCCTTCCTGTAATCTCTCAGTAAGAGCTTTTATTGATGTTAAAGGAGTTTTAAATTCGTGGGAGACAGAGGAGACAAAATCAGATTTTATTTTGAGAAGCTCCATCTCATGAGCAATGGTTCTCACTATAAGAACAGCACCAAATATGAGGACAATAATAAGGGTAAGAATAGTCCAGAAGTAAAAACTTTTCCTTATGTCTATTATTCCAATGCTCTCTGTTTTGCTGCGAAAAAGTTCTATTCTCCATGGAGGAAAATTATCTTCAAAAAAATCAGTAATTGTCGAAAGCTCTTTTGATTGATTTTTCTTTCCAAACAGAATTCTTCCCGAAAGATCAGAAATGGCTATATTTGTATTTTCACTGAATTGAATATCTTCGACTATTTCGTTTAATATTTCGTTTCTTAAATATTCATTTTTAATTTTAATTCCCAATATTCCAAGGGAGCTCATTCCCGTTTTATCAGGAATCATCGAAGCTAAAATAAGAAAATCTCTATTATTTATTATTTTTGAATGACGAAAAGGAAGTGATTTGTGTGGTTCTTTTTGAATAAGTTTTCTTTGAAGCTCAGAAAAGATGTCTTTTTTAATATCATTAATAACCTGCCATTTCTCAATTTTTTCCTGATAGAGGCTTTTTAGCTGATCGAATTCTTTTTTATATTCTTCCAGTGCAAAATCTGCTGAGTTTTTAGATAAGGCTTTGGTAATTGTTTCTTCTACCATAGAAGAATAAGTTTTGAATTGGTCTTCGTTTAAATTCCAGGGCTTTTGAAGAATATCCCTGTATAAATTTAAAGAACTTTCCAGAGAATTTTTGGAATCTCCCAAATTCTGATAACAATTTAGAATCTGCAATCTGGCTATAAGGCCTAAGGGTAGACGAGAGGAAGTTGTGCTCTGGGGATAGTCAATACAGATTTTCAAATAGTTTTTAAGAGCTTGATCGTAGCTTTTTAATTTCGTGAAACAGCGGGCTATATTGTTGAGCATCTGAGCCTTAAGATTTTTGTCCTTTGATAGAGAGAAAAGCTGGTTATAGAGGGAGATAGCACTTTTGTATTTTTTCTGCTTGAATTCATATTCTTCAGCCCTTTTTAACTTTTCGATTTGAGAACCTCTTAAAAGCGTGGACGAAAAAGACAAAGGTCTGACAGTGGCTGGCTGAAAAAGAGGAAACAGCGGTTCTTCGTCTTTATAAACAAGGAATACTTGTTCTACTAAATGATTATCTGCTAACCGACTATCCAATAAATCTTTTATGGCTGGATAATCTCTCTCAGAAAAGGATGGATATTGGGCCAAATTTTGAAGAATGGCTTCAATATCCTTAAATCGAGAATTTATTTGCATCTTTAAAAAATCAGCAGCTCTTCTGTGTTCGCTTTCTACCTGCTTTGCCAGTCGAAATTTTTCATTCTTTATTGCTCTAATGCCAAAAATGCTGAGCGAAACCGAAGGAAGAAAGATGGTCAGGAAGAAAATAATTATCAGTTTTTTTTGCTTTTTGAGAGCTATTTTGAGATTTTCGATCATTTAACCTGCGGAAAGGCAGAATTTTTTCCTCGTGAGTATATCATTCTCCCTTTATTTAAACGTTAAGGAAGTGTGAAGATTCTGTCAAGTTATTGTGGAAACATTAAAATAGGGGCCTACTCCCTTTTCCCACTTTTGTGGCACTCAAAATCTGAATCACTGAGAACTGTGAAAGAAAGGGGGACCCTCCCTCTCCCTCTATCATGCCGGCTGAGCAAATAGAGTCGTCTATTTCTTCTTGGGCAGGAAATTCTCTGCCAGCCAGAATGATTTTTCGAATCCAGCAAATCTCGAATAAACTACTTTTTTTCCATCTGGAGAGGTATCAACCATTTGTCCCTTTACATTTAATTCCTCTAGCTTTCCACTTTTAACAGTAATTCTAAAGAGGTTATGACCCGCCAGCCAGTGTTCTTCTGATTCTTCAATATGCTTAGAGCCTATAATGTATTTTCCATCATTCGACCAGGCTATTTCCCACCCATCTAATTCTTGGGCGATTAGTTTTGGGTTTCTGCCATCACTATCTATTGTCCATATTCCGATTGGTTCCGCTTTGCCTCCTTTTGACAACGTTCCATAGTCAAGAGATCTAAAAGCGATCTTTTCCCCGTCTGGAGACCAAACAGGGAATTCTCCGGTTGTAAGTCGCTTTTCTTCCCCGCCTTTAGAAGGGATTGTCCATATAGCTTTATTCCCTGTCAATCTATCCCATCTAACGAATGCAATCTTCTTTCCATCAGGGGACCAGCGTGGGTAAGTTGCTCCCTTGAGTTTTGTTAGTTGAATTTCTTCACTTCCATCCATATTAGCTGAAAAAATATGGACAGTGCTTTCACTTGTCATAAAAGAAATGCTCCCATCGTGCGTCCAGGCTCCGTTATCTGCCTCCTCTCGTGTAACCTGAATAGCCTTGCCTGCTGGCTTGCCATCTGAGCTTATTCTTACTACCCAGATTCTTGAGTCACCGCTTCTTTTTGAACTAAATGCCAGCCATTTACCGTCATAGGACCATCGAGGCCAGCTATCGCTTGCGGAATCAAAAGTGACCCGAATAGACTTTTTGCTACCTACAGGCATAATGTATATATCGGTGTTATTGTTTCTTTTAGAATCATAAGCGACTAATTTTCCGTCCGGAGATAAAGCCATATTTTCGTTTATTCTTTTCTTTGCTTCTTCAGCACTTGAAAACCTATAGATTTCTTCCCAGTTTCCTCCATCTCTTGGTATGGCAAATAAGCCCTTGGATGAATCCCGAAATACAAGTTTTTTGCCATCAGCAGTCCAACCTGAAGGATAAATGAAATTCCCAGCTTTTTCGGATTCTGGATCTATCTTTATGATTGTCTTTGAAGGACCTCCCTTTACAGAAACAACATTAACATTCCAGGCAAGATTAACATAGGCAATGGTTTTACTGTCTGGTGACCAGAATAAATCCAGTATCAAGGAAGAGTCATCCACGAGATGTACTTCTTTGCCGCTCGAAATATCCCGAATCCATAGATTTCCATAATCAGCTAAGGCAAACTTTTTTCCGTCTGGCGAGAAGTATCCCTCTCTCCTTTTTTCAGTATGAATCTTAGTTATCTTAAATTCTTTTCTCCCTTTTTCGATAACAGCTTGGGCTTTCAGAAGTAGAGCGAGTTTTTCTCTGGCGGTTTTGACAGCTTCTGACTGATTGGGGTAGTTGTCGATCACTTTCTGGAATGCTTTTTGGGCTTCTCTTAATCCCAGTTTTTCGTAGCAGAAACCGATGCGCAGTTGGGCTTTGGCAGCTAACGCTTTATCTTTCGCAGTTTGTACGACTTTTTCATAGAGTTGAATCGCCTCCTCCAGGTTTCCCTCGGCACGCTCTTTAGTCAGGGCTTTCTGGAATAGGTCGTGAGCGCTTTGAGGTGGAGAACTCGCAAAGCTGAGAGAAAATAGGATGAATACTGCGGTCAAGATTGAAAGTTTTTTCATTTTTCTCCTCCTTCAATTCAT
>DAOUYU010000106.1 GCA_030673995.1 Candidatus Aminicenantota bacterium | reverse complement strand
TCTCCAGGCCTTCTGAGATAAAAAAGGAAAAGGGAAACGTGTTAGAAATTCTGGAAGAGAGTCTGGAGTTGATCTCTTTTCAAGCAAAAAAACAAAGAATCATAATCGTTCGAGACTTTCCCTCTTCGCCTGTTATCCTGAACAGCGATAAAGCCCAACTTAAGCAGCTCTTTCTCAATCTTTTCCTCAACTCACTCCAGTCCATGAAAGATGGAGAAGAACTGAAGATCGAAGTCACAGCTGCAAGTGACCAGACGGTCTTGATCAGTATTACAGACAATGGAGAAGGAATCCCGGAAGAAAATCTGGACAGGATTTTCGATCCTTTTTTCACAACAAAAAAGGGAGGAACCGGCTTGGGGCTTTCCATCTGTTACGGCATTACTCAATCCCATAAAGGCGAAATAGAGGTGAAAAGTAAGCTGAATCAGGGTACTTCTGCTTTTGTAAAATTGCCCTCTGTCTAATAACAATGAAATTTAAAATTCTTATCATCGACGATGAACAGAGCATTCGAGACATTTTTTCCTTGTTGCTGGAAGAAAAAGGCTACCTTGTGGAAACAGCAGAGACAGGAAGAGATGGATTATCCCGAGCTCGCAAATTTCTTCCTGATGCCATTCTTCTGGACATGAATTTACCCGATACAACAGGGATAGAAGTCCTCTCCAAAATCAAGAAGTCACTTCCCCAGACTGAAGTTATCATCATCACCGCTTTTGGCACGATCAAAAACGCCATTGAGGCCACAAAAATGGGAGCATACGATTATCTGGAAAAGCCGGTGGATAATGACGAGCTGCTCCTTCTGATCTCTCGAGCTCTTGAAGTAAAAAGATTGCTCAGAGAGGTCGAAGAACTAAAGTCAGAGCTTTCTGAACGTTACAGGTTTTCCAACATCATAGGAACAAGCAGTAAAATGAATTCTATCTTCCAGATGATGGAAAAAATAGCAAAGGTAGACGGCACAGTACTGATTACAGGAGAAAGCGGGACAGGCAAAGAACTGGTGGCACGTGCCATTCATTTTAACAGCCCAAGAAAAGATGGCCCTTTTGTCGTAGTCAATTGTGGAGCCATCCCCAAAGACCTGATCGAGTCTGAGTTTTTTGGCCATACCAAGGGCGCTTTTACTGACGCCAAAGCAGAGAAAACGGGAAAGTTCGAACTTGCCAACAAGGGCACGATTTTCCTGGATGAGGTCGGAGAGCTTTCCCCAGAGGCCCAGGTTAAGCTGCTCCGTGCCTTAGGAGAGAAGGAAATCGTTAAAATTGGTGGAACGAAGACCATACCTATAGATGTCAGGATTATTGCTGCCACAAATCAAAATCTCGAGGAAAGAGAAAAAAAGGGAGACTTCAGAGAAGATCTCTACTGGCGGCTGGCCGTTCTTTCGCTTCATCTCCCCCCTTTAAGAGAAAAGAAAGAAGACATCCCTCTTTTATGTGAACATTTAATCCAGAAATACAACCAGGAACTGAACAGAGAAATTAAGGGCATAACAGATCTGGCTTTAGAGTATTTGCTACATTACTCCTGGCCGGGCAACATCAGAGAACTGGAAAGCGTCATCTATGAAGCCATGGTATTAAGCGACAGCTCCTCCGTAGAAGAAAAAAATCTTCCGATGAGACTAAAAGGCACGGAAGCTGAAAAAGAAGGGGTCCTCTTTGAATTCGATAAGCCCTTAAATGAGGAGATCCAAAGCATAACGGAAAAAGTAGAGAAAAAACTAATCAAGAAAGCTCTCCGGGAAGCAGGAGGAAACAAGACAAAAGCTGCTCAAAATTTGGGCATCAGCCGCAAAACGCTCTTCAATAAGATGACCCAGCACAGCATTCAGTAGTCATTTGACTGTATCCAAAGATTTTACTAATATAAATCAAAGGATATCCAAGCACAGTGATGAAAGGAGATTAATTTGAAAAGAACTCATACATTTTTATTTCTATTTTTATTATTTATTGTTCTTACAGGAGCGTCCTTCTCTCTCCCGGCAGGCCAGGCTGAAATACCCAAGGTAAATCTTCCCGTGCTTATCACCTCCTGCGGACAGAGTACCGCTCCTGTAATGCTCAAAGTTATCTTTATGAGATTGAAACTCGAATTTAAGCCAAAAGCTTACGAGGTTAAGGAACTGGCTGCTGCAGAAGACCTCAAAGCCATGGCGGACTCTGGAACACCTTATAGATCCCTTATCATAACTATGGGCGCAAGCCTTAAAGGAATGGGAGCAGCCGGCATTTCCATAGACGACGAACTGGCCAGAACTTCAAAATTGATTGAGGAAGCACGGCGTCAGGGCATCACCATCATCGGTGCTCATATTGAAGGCATAAAAAGAAGGGCCCAGGGCGCTGCCGTGGGTGACAACACTGATGAACTCAGCATTGATGCTGTCGCTCCAAATTCTGACCTTTTGATCATCAAAAAAGAAGGCAATGCAGATGGGCGCTTCACCATAATCGCCAATGAGAAAAATATTCCCATGATCGAAGTCGAAAAGACGCTTGATCTTATTGCCGAATTCAAAAAGCTCTTTAAATAGTGAGTATTTTCGCCTCTACCCAAATCATCCTGGCTGTAATGGTGGTGACCTACATCATCACCAAAGCCCTGAAAGTTTCAACAGAACTCTCTATGTTTGCCGCTGCCATCGCCGGAGCCTTAGCTGGAGGAGCCGGAATTCCGGCAAGACACATCGTCGAAGGCGCCTTTACCTACCTGGATATCATCCTCATCTTCATCACAGCCACACTCTTCATGAACATCCTTAAAGAATCCGGAGGAGTGGCTTATGTGATAAGAGGAATTCTCCGCAAATTTCACCGCAATAAAGTAGTGCTTTTTGTCTTGATCACTTTTCTTTTACTGATTCCCGGTGCATTGACTGGTGCTGGAAGCGTAACAGTTTTAATCACAGGCAGCATGATAGCTGTTGTCCTGGGATACATGGGAATTTCCAAACCTAAAACAGCGGCTATTATTTTTATCCTGGCAGGTTTGAGTGCAGCCGCTCCACCGGTAAGTTTGTGGGCAATGATCACCGCTGCAGGCGTTAACATGCCCTATGTGGGTTTCTTTCTCCCCTTACTCATCCCTTGCCTTCTTCTCTCTCTCCTTACAATTTTCATCCTGGGATGGAGCAAAAAACCTGTTAACCTGAAAAAGGCATTGGAGGAACTCCCTGAGGCTTCCCCAAAAATGAACTGGCTTCGAGTCTTCCTCCCCTTTCTTGTTTTCCTTCTTCTAGTACTGGCAGGGAGAATCTGGCCCCATTCATTCCCTGTTATAGGACTCCCACTGATGTTTATGGCAGCCGCATCTGTCAGCCTGCTGCTTTCTCCGGTGCGGTTAAATTTCCTCAAGATATCAAGAGAGACTGTCCATCAGCTTCTCCCACTCATCGGAACTCTAACCTGCGTTGGAATCCTGGTCCAGATCATGACGCTCACCGGAGTCAGGGGGCTTATAGCCATTACTATAGTGACTCTGCCGCTTATAGTCGTGCTCCTCACCCTTTTCTTGGTCCTTCCCGTATCCGAGGCAGTCCTAATGTGGGGCGCTGCCCCTGTTCTCGGTGTTCCTCTGGTTTTGCTTTTTAACACCATCGGGCTTAATCCCATCATAGCTCTGGCTGGGATGAGCGTTATCTGGCCCCTGGGGGATGCCCTTCCCCCCACTGCAATCATCGGACGCCTGACCCATACAGCAGTGGAGATGAGGGAGCCTTACTCTCGCTTACTGAAGTACTGTCTCATCCCAGGGGCGATCATCATGATCGTGGGAACATTGATGGTGGTCTTTAGCAAAAAATTAGCCTTTTTAACTCTGTTATAAATATGAAAATTTCAGCTATAAAAGAAATTTTAAAAAAAATCAGTCCTAAAATAGCGCGAAAAATAGGCATTTTTACGGAGGCTCTGATCCAATGATAATCACCATCCTTTATTATCTTCTAACAGGATATATCGCCTTTCTCATCATCTGGAATCTTTTGAAAAGCAAGAAATGGCAGGAGGAAATTCTCTATATCATCATTCTTTTGCCTTTTCTTTTAAGACTGTTTCGGCTGAAATAAAGGAGAGATCATGTCTGTAAAATGGCTCTTTATTCGGAAAGGTATCTCTGCGATCTCTGGTCTTATTCTTTTGGTTTTTGCCGGAGTAAGCTTTTACAAAAGCCGCCATCTCAAAGAACCTGTCGTTCTGAGCCCTGGCGTGAGTCAAGTAAAAAAATTGAGCGAATATTTTACGGGCATCAAAGGAACGATCAACGACTCAAACGTCTATATCCTGGAAGGGGAAAAACCCGGAGGAACAATTCTTTTGATTGGCGGAACTCATCCTGAAGAGCCCGCAGCCAGGCTCACAACCTGGATTTTTACAGAGAATGCTGTGGTGGAACAGGGAAAGCTGATCGTGATCAACTCTGCTAACCGGAGTGCTTCCACCGTGACCCGGCTGGGTGGAGCCTATCCACCGGATTTCACGATCCCCACCTCCTGGGGAGGACAAAAATTCAGGATGGGCGACCGCTGGTCAAACCCGCTTGATCAGTGGCCGGATCCAGAAGTTTATATTCACTATCCCAGCCGTCAGGAACTGGCTTATGTCGATATCCGGAATCTGAACAGAACATTTCCTGGCCGCCCTAACGGAACCCTTACTGAAAAGACCTGCTATGCCCTGACACAACTTATCAGAAAAGAGAAAGTGGATATTGTCATCGACCTCCATGAAGCGGAGCTACAGTATCCTGTCATAAGCACCATAGTTGCCCATCAAAACGGACTGGACCTGGCAGCCCTGGCTTCCATGATCATATCAGGCACAGAAGGATTCAACATCGGCGTGGAATACTCTCCTCCAGCTCTGCACGGCTTATCTCACCGCGAAATAGGCGACCATACAGATGCCATCTCCCTTCTGCTGGAAGCCCCTGAGCCTTTCCTGGATGCAACACGCGGACGAACAGACAGAGCGCTTCTTCTGGAAGGAAAAGATGAATTTGTGGTCAAAGCGGGAAGACATGGCCTCCTTTTCGAGAAAATGGACGAGAACGGATGGCCCATCGATGTACGGATTGGCCGGCATTGTTCAACGATCCTTCAAATTATAGAGTTGTGGTCTGAAGAAAAACCTGACAAAACCGTGAAGGTAAGAGAGGTGCCCCGCTATACTGATGTTATTGAGAAAGGAACCGGCTACTTTCTCCGCAATCCCGCCAAAGCTGACCCGAAGAAAATCTACTATGAATAATTTTAGAAGAAAATGGCTCGAGATCACATTTACATTAGTACTACAAAAAACGAAATATCCGCTGATTTTTCCACAGTCAATATTTTATGTTCACTCTTATTTTTGCCTTGTCGCCTGCCATGTGCCATTCATACCCATTTCCGGAATTTCCAGCTCTCCCTTCATGGAATCGCCATCAACCTTCATTTTGAAGACTAAAGGCAATTCCTGCCATCTTATCCATAGAAAAAAGATGTTCGCAATAACCTGCCAGTCTCCGGGAGATTCCCGGGATATTCATACTGTTATACGAAAAAGTCTTCCTTAAAGTTCAAACAAAGATACTTCGGATATTCTTCAAATATATCCGGAGACTTCTCTCTGGTCTTTGTCTCTGCCGCAAGCAGGCCCTTCTGAAATACTTCAAGGCGGTTACAGGCAGAGAGCTTATGCCCGGGATTAGCGCTGTGATACAGTCGTTCGGAAGCCGGATAAATCTTCCTTTTCTATATTGCCTTGATTCAGGGATTTTCCCTAAGATCCCCTTTTTTTTAAGTATTCTTTAAACATTTTATGTTTACCACTCATTTCTTCACTTTTTGACCATCTCTCGACTTCTTTGAAATCGACCTGATTGTCTCTACATACTAAAATTGCCTGCTCTAGAGACTGCCTGTCTCCCCAATGATAA